>JBFGEP010000019.1:0-14354 GCA_041580055.1 Rhodothermales bacterium
ACTGTTTCCGCTCAACTATTTCGTGGAGCGATTTGCGGGAAGCCTGGCCTGGCGCATCGGCGAAAACCTGATCCTGGTTGCCAGACGTCCCGTCTAGCCGCCACCCCGCCCGCGTCCGAACTCGAGAACGATTTCCTGCACGCGTTGCCTGAAGCGCTCCTCGCTGAAACGGTCCAGTCCCGACCGGAGCCCGTCGAGCAGCACGTCGCGGCGCTCCGAGGACTCTGCGAGGACACCCACCTTTCTCGCCAGGTCTGCCGCCGACATGTACTGCAGCTCCTCGGCCGGAACGATCTCGGTCACGCCCCCGGCAGCGTAGACGAGCGGTAGGCACCCCGCTCGTACCGCCTCGACCACCGAGATCCCGAAGTGCTCGTACGGCTTCGGGCTGATGAAGTAAGTACTCCCCTGCAGCAGGTGCCAGACGTCACGTTCGGAGGCGTCTTTCCTCACCTCGATCGGAAGGCCGGACTCGGCGATCATGGCCTCAAATCGACGCAGATAATCGCGATCCGGCGCATGACCGACAACGGTCAGCCGCGCGTCCGGAAGTCTTCCGTGAATCGCGGCGAACAGTGGGAGCAGGCGATCCACGTGCTTGTCCGGCGAGATACGACCGACCGATACAAACCCTGTCGGATCGCGGCGGCCTTCCATCCGATATCCCTCGGAGAGTCCCGCGACCGGCGGGTACACTACTTCCGAGTCGATGCCGTAGGCCTCTCGGACGACGTCCCGCATGAACGCGGAGTTGACCAGCGTCACGTTGGATTTGACACCTGACGGCCGCTGCCGCGACACGCCCTTCAGCAGAAAATCGTACGGGATCTCCAGCAGTGACGGCCTGTAGAACCGGCCGTCGGGCGGGATGATCTCGTACCTGCGCAGCACGTCGCGGCGGGCGTGAAGCGGCGCGTGCACGTACTGAATTCCCCTCCTGCCGAAATCCAGTTCGTTGAAGGTGCTGACACAGACGTCGAACGAGCCGGCTACGCCCCGTGCGCACCGAGTCGCATACGCGAGATCGAAAAGACCGGTCCTACCCTGCATGATCCGCATCGGGAGGGCCGGCCTGGGCCGAATCCAACGGAGTCGGTCCAGCTGAAGCTCGCGCCACCGGTCCGCGCCGACGGCGTCGAGGGCGTCACTCTCGGCCGTAAGGGTGAGCATCGTAACCTCCGTGGCGGGCAGGTCGAGGACAGCGCCGGCGAACAAGAGGCCGACCTGCTCGGCACCTCCGATGGGCGCCAGCCGAGGGTGCACGATCAGGACGGTAGTGACCGGGGCGCTATCTGACGGAGTCGCAGAGATGTTCGTACTGTGCAGCGGTTGCGTAGCATCAAAGGGCGCAATCGTCATTGAAGGTAACCGATGTTCACTTTCGCGTAGGAGGATTCTGTTTGAACCAGTGTCGGGTGCAGATCTGTAACACCTGGGATCACAGAATCGTACTTCCCTGAAACCTCGAGCCAGATGCGGAGAATCATCCAGCTTTTCGTCGTGATGGCCTGCGGCGCGGCGTCTGCGGTCGGGTCCGCTGTGAGTGGCCCGTTCGAGTCCCCGTCGGACTCGCTGTGGTTCGACGACGATCACTACGTCACCACCTTCGTCGGCGACTTCGCGTACCGGTGGCCGTACCGATCGACATCCATCTATCGGCCGATTCCGGTGTGGCGCTACAACCGCGTCGACGGACTCGTGCTGGGACTCCGGATGCAACCGCTCGAGTGGGATTCGTATGAACGCGTCGGAGGCTACGGTCAGGTCGGATACGCATTTGCCTCGAAGAGGCTGCAGTACGAGCTCGGGGCCGAGGCGCGCATCGGAGAGCCCTACGGCGAGGAGAAGGTCGACGTCAAGTTCGGAGCCGCATACCGTCGTCTCACGACAACCGACGACCTCTGGAAGTCGGGCTGGGTGGAGAACACGCTCGGCGCCTTCTTCTTCAACTACGACCTCTTCGACTATTACGAGGCTGAAGGGTGGAGCGTCTACTCGGCGGTCCGCGTGAGTCCGCGCCTCCAGTTTTCGGTGGGCTTTCGGTCCGAGGAGCATAGATCGATGCTTCGAGAGACGGGCTGGTCTCTCTTCGGAGGAGACAGCTTTCGCTTCAACCCCCCGGTGATTGATGGCCGCATGCAGTCCGTCGTGATTGTCGCGGAGGGCGGCCAGGTGTCGAGGTTTCATTCACTGCCGTCCGGGGCCGTCTTTCGTGTCGAGGCCGAACTCGGTGACGGATTGGGTGGCGACTTCGCGTTCAACCGTGTGGTCGCAGACGCCCGGGGTTATATCCGAACCAGCGGCCGGACGGCGCTCGCGCTGCGAGCACGGGCCGGCAGCGCATCGGGTACCGTGCCTCTGCAGAAAGCGTTCACGCTCGGCGGCATCGGCTCCGTACGCGGCTATCCGCAGAACGCCTTCCTCGGCGACCGGATGGTGCTCGGCAACGCGGAGCTAGGCATCTCGGATTTCGGACTTCCGGGCCGGCTGCTCGATGAGTTCCAGCTCTCAGCCTTCTTCGATGCCGGGTGGGTGAGGCCGCCGGGCTCCTCGTTCGCAACGAACGACATCTTCTCGTCGGCGGGCGTGGGTGTCGGCTTCTTCGACCGGCGACTGAGGCTCGACCTTGCTTTTCCGCTGTCTGATCGCGGTGGAAGCAGAGAGCCGTCTCTGTGGCTCAGGCTGATCCCGGCTTTCTGACGTCCACGAACGCCCCCCGGCGCGCAACACGCGGAGAATAGCCTGAAACGGGCGCTCAGGCCCGCCTATTCCCGTCAAGGGTCAAAAGATTGCCGGGGGCTGAGAATGACCCCAGGCAATCGTCGAGAAACCGCCGATATCCTCCATTTCCGTGCCGTACGGCGGATTCCCGCAGCCGTATTGCCCCCTCTTTCCCCACTCTACGTAAGGGAATCCCCAACCCTCGATTTAGGCTCTCCTTGCTAGCGCCTCACACGGGATCGCGGCTACTTGTCCCTTCACGACGCGCTCCAGTCGCGTCAGCTTCCCCTGCATTCATCCCGAATTACTTCTCTGGGGGCGTGTCTTATGAATTCACGAGTTACGAGCAGCCTTTGCTTCTTGCTGGCAACGCTGTGTTTACCGGTCCTAGTCTTCGCTCAAACCGGTAAGCTGACCGGCAAGGTGCTGGACAAGGCGACCCTCGAGGCTCTGCCGGGAGCCACTGTCGTTCTTGAGGGAACGACCCGAGGGGCATCGACCAATCCGCAGGGTGAGTACGTGATCCTGAACGTACCGCCCGGTGTGTACACCCTGCGTGCATCTTTCGTGGGCTACGGCCCCATCACGGTGCAGGACGTGAAGGTCACAAGCGGCTTCACGACCATCATCAACTTTGAGCTCGTCGAGGGCATTGAGCTGGAGGAGTTCGTCGTCCTTGGTGAGCGACTCATCCGTCAGGATCAGGTCAGTACTACGACGGTAATCCGCGGGGAGGAGATCCAGGCCCTCCCGATTGACAACTTCCAGGATGCGATGACCATCGCCGGCGGCGTCGTCGAGAGCGCCGGCGGGCAGGACCAGGGCATCCACGTGCGCGGCGGTCGAACCAGTGAGGTCGCCTATCTCGTCGACGGCGTGCTGACGCAGGATCCCCTGAGCGGAAGCCTGGGCGGATTCGACGTCGCACGTCAGTCGATCGACGAGCTGCAGGTTCTCACCGGCGGCTTCAGCGCCCGCTACGGCAAGGCGATGAGCGGCATCGTGCTCATCAATACACCAAGGGGCACATCGGATTATCACGGTGCGCTTCGTCTGCAGACCGACGGTCTGTCGTTCGAGGGCATCGGAAAGGGCGGACCGGCATACGACTACAGCCGCCCCTTCTCGAACGACTGGGGCACACGCAGCGGCGAGCTCAGCTTCAGCGGCCCGCTCGGTACGGACAGGCTGACGTTCTTCGTCAATGTGGACCGCCTCGACACCGACACCTATTTGAGCGAGTTCGATGGGCCCAGCCGACCCGCGAGCCTGCCATGGAGTCAGACCGTCGGTCTCGAATTCCTTCGCACTCTGAGCAATTCGTTCATCGACGCGAACGGACAGGAGGTAGAGGTCGACTTCGACGCGCTCGGCCTCGAAGAGGGTGACGTGATAACGGGCGATCTCATCTCGCAGCTGCGTGATGCGGGCGTGGACGTTGACCGGCAGGCCCTGGGTGCCGTCAGCAACTACCGGATGGACCACCAGCTGGGGCTGTACAGCGACCGGACGCGTCTGGTGGCCAACCTCGGCGCGAAAATCACGAACGATCTCGACGCGCGCTTCAGCTACAAGCTGACGCGGCGGGAATGGCGCGGGTACGATCATTCGTACAAGTTCCTTCCGCAGTACAACGACAAGTCGCAGCGGAAAATCGACGCGTTCAACTTCCAGCTGACGCATCGCCTGTCGTCCAAGGTGTTCTACGAGGCACGAGCCTCTTACACGAACAACCGCTACTACGAATTCCTCTATGAGGAGGAGCTCGAGTCGGACAACCCGCTCCGGTTCGGACGACTGTTCAGCCCGTTCTCCGTCGAGGGCGCATTTAATACGGACGGACTTTCCGATGCCGAAGGGGGCAACAACTACGACTTCTCCGGCTATTCCGAATCGGCCATCCGGACCGACTATCCGTTCCTGCTCACGGGCGACCTCGACCAGCCGTTCCAGCTGGGCCGCAGCCTCGACCTCGACGGCGACGGGCAGCTCGATGTGGTGCGGGGTGACCGGTTGAGCCAGAGCCTGCTCGACCAGATTAATGGCCTCTTCGCCACGCTCACGGAAGAGGAGCTCGATGCGGTCGGCCTTTCGAGAGGTGCCGGGGGCATCGGCCTTATCCCGATCCTTGCGCCGCCGACGGAGCGGGACTACGAGGAGCGTGACATCAAGGACCTTCAGTTCGGCCTCGACGTGACGGCTCAGATCAATCCCAGAAACATGCTGACCGGCGGCGTCGAGTACCGCAAACTCGATCTGTTCCGGTATCTCGTGTTTGCTAACACGCTCTGGGATCCGCAGACCGATCCTTCAGACCCCGCGACGCTGACACGCAGACCCGAAGACGAGTTCTTCGTCGACGTGCAGCCGTTCGAGGTGGCGGCGTACGTCGAGGACAAGATCGAGTTCGGTAGCGTGATTGTCCGGCCGGGCCTGCGGCTCGACGTGTTGGACCCGGACATCGCCACGCTGGCGGACTACGGCCAGGTCACCGCGGTGCAGCGGCCGACGCAGGACACCGATCCGCAGCCGGCGGCCGTCGATGCCGACATCAAGTGGAGGCTCAGCCCGCGCTTCGGCATCGCCTTCCCGCTGACGGACCGGGCCCGGCTCTCGTTCAACTACGGCCAGTTCCTGCAGTACCCCGAGTACAACCGGCTCTACGAGAGCTACCGTACGGCACAGTGGGTACCAGGGAGCGGCTACGTCGATCTCGAGAGCTTCGGCTTCGACCTAGGGTTCGAGACGTTCATCGGCAACCCGAACATCAAGCCCGAGAAAACCATCTTCTACCAGGTCGACGGCGAGTTCCTGATCAGCGAGTCGTTCAAGCTGGGCGCCTCGCTCTTTTACAAGGACATCTACGACTACGTCGCGGTCAGCCGCGTGCTGAGTCAGGGCGGCGAGTTCATCTGGGTGATGGACAACCTCGACTACGCGAACTCTCGCGGCTTCGAGATCCGGGCGGAGAAGAGGCTCGAGCAGTACTTCGGCTTCGCGACGAGCTACACCTTCAGCCGAGCCGTCGGCAACGCGGATGACTACGCGGGTCGCTTCGACGACTGGTACAGCAACTCCGTGTCGGGCACGATCCCGGCGAAGAAGTCCGAGCCGCTCGACTGGGACCAGCCGCACACCCTGAACGTGACCGTGAGCGGTCGCTACAAGGGGTTGTCGGCCAACGTTCTGGGGCGATTCGGAAGTGGCTTGCCGTACACCCCGACGACCACGCGAGGCCTGCCGCTGGGGCCCAAGAACTCGGCCCGGAGACCGTGGACGGGTTCGGTGGACCTGCGACTCGAATACAGGTTCGACCTCGCACGCAGCGCATACGTGCGTCCGTTCCTCGAGGTGACCAACGTGCTCGACCGCAAGAACGTGCTGACGGTATTCTCGAACTCCGGATCGCCCGACTTCTCGCTGGATCCGGGCACACAGTACGAGGATGCCCAGCGGCCCAGCTTCATCGGGCCGCCGCGGCACTTCGAAATGGGATTCCAGATAGGCTTCTAATGAATGTTTGGCGGTGCGCGCCGGGCGCCGGCCGGGCGCGCGCCGCCGGAGTTCAGCCAGACTTTTCATGTAGAGAGGCAATTGGCTATGAAAAGCTTCTTCAATACACCTTGGCGCAGCTTCGTCTGGATCCTGGGCTTGCTGGTCCTGGCTCCTTCCGCTTTCGCACAGCGAGGCATGACCAAGGCAGAGTATTACGATTACCTCGCGCGCTCCGGCCGGACCGAGTACCAGGCCGGGCCGACGGTGATCGCCAAGACGCTCGGCGTTTCCGACCTCAAGCTCAGTGTGCTGGACATCGGCAACGTCAGGGCGCGCATCCGGAACAACGGAACGCTCGGCTACGACCGCGACCTGTGGTGCTATGAGTATCCGTTCAACAGCGGAATCACGTACCGATGGACCCTCGGGCCCATGATCGCCGGCCGCGTCGGCGGCCAGAAACTCGTATCGGGAGCGGCCCGTGGAGCGGTACGCGGCACGACAGAGGAAGAGTATCAGCCGCTGAAGGGCTTCGACTCGGGACAGTTCATCGCAGAGCAGAACATCGGCATCGCGTTCAGCGACAAGCCGGCGTCGTGGCCTACGAGCTGGCCGACTCTGGACCAGGTCGTATCCGACAACGGCGCGCACGTCATCAACTCGGCCGCGCGCGACGCCTTTCTGACCAACCCGCTGTTCGATCCGATCGCTACGGGTACGGCGCGCATCGGTGACAACGGCTTCCCCGGTGTGGTTGACGGTGACGTGCGTGCTCCGCGGGAGGCGTACTTCGTCATTACGGACAACGACCCGACCAAGCCGGGCGCACCGCTTCCGATGAACGTCCGCGTGGACGTGTGGGCGCTTCAGTGGGATGATTTTGTCAACCGCAACTTCATCATCTACCGCCTGGTCTTCACGAACATCGGCAGCGAAACCATCACCGATGTCTATGTCGGCATCCACGACGATCCCGACGCCCCCGAGCAGGGCTCGAACGAGTGGACGGACGACTACGCCTATCTCGTGCCGCCGGGCAAGGATGCGGACGGTGACGGCGTCCCTGACGGCGACGCTGACCCGAGGTCGGACGTAGACGGTGACGGGCTCTACACGAGCGAGGATTCGCTGCTGTGGAACACGATCTACCTCTGGGACGGTGACGACAAGGCCGAGGGCTTTTTGGCCAGCGACGTCGGCTGGGTGGGCCTGAAGTTCCTCGAGACGCCTAACGACCCTGCGACCGGAAAGCCGCGCGGCGTGACCACGCTCGACATCTTCCAGTACACCGCAGCACCCAACACGGACCCGCCGGGGTACGACCAGATGGCAGGCGTACTGCACGTCGGGCTTCCGGAAACGGATCCGCAGCAGGGTGGCGGCACACCGATCCAGCTGCCGGACTGGCCGGACGGAGCCCCGGACGACGCCTTCCAGATTCCGAATTCGTACGGACCGGACGTCACGATCACGGCTGCCTCCGGTCCCTACACCCTGGAGCCAGGACAGAGCCTGCCGTTCACGTTCGCTTCCGTGCACGGCTCGAGCCGCGGAGACATCGTCAACAATGCGAAGCTGACGCAGATCCTGTTCAACGCGGACTACAAGGCCGCCTCGGGACCACCGCTGCCGCAGGTGGTCGGGGTGCCTGGCAACGGCTCCGTGACGCTGTACTGGGATGACTCCGCCGAGCTCGGCTTCTACGCTGACGGTACGTTCGGCGACCCGCTGACGGGTACGAATGCCTTCGAAGGGTACAAGATCTTCCGGAGCAGCGACCGAGGCCAGACGTGGGGCAAGGCGATCGTAGACCTCTACGGAACTGTGCAGGGGTTCATTCCGCTTGCCATTTACGACCTGCAGAACGGCGTCAAGGGCGAAAGCCCGACGCGGCGTTACTTCGACCTCGGCAACGACACCGGACTGCGACACAAGTACGTCGACAACAACGTCGAGAACGGGAAGGAGTACTGGTACGCGGTGGTCGCGTACGACGGACAGGACGGGCCGGTGCCTCCGCTGGAGACCCCGATCAACGTCGCCGACCCGGACGCCCCGAATGACAACACCGTTCGTGTATCGCCCATGGCGACGTCTGCCGGTATGGTAGAGGGCAGAGCGGACCGCGTGGCCGTCCGTGTGGCCGGCAATGCGGACATCAACGAGCTCGATCTCGAGGTCATCGATCCGTCGAAGCTGGTGACCGGCACGTACCAGATCACGTTCGGGTACGATGAGGACGACGACTTCGGCTACTCGGTCGGTCTGGGCGGGGCGACGGTGGACGACATGAGCGGGAAGCCGATGGCGAACGTCGCTCTCTACGACGCCGAGACGGACATGGCCCCGATCTTCAACGGCATGCGCGTCTACGTCGAGAACGTGGCATTCGACTGGAAGAGCGCGGACCAGACGGTCGGAAGCGGCCTCGAGGTCGACCAGGTCGTGAACACCAACGACTTCGACTGGGGCACTCCGGAGGGACTGTCCGCCGACTACGAGATCCGTTTCACGGACAAGATCTGGACCTACGTGGATTACTTCGACGGGGATCCGTCGAGCGGGCCGTTCGAGGTCTTCAACCTCACGACAGGCGAGAAGGTGCACGCGGAGATTCGCGAGGAGGTGGACGACAACGGGGCGTGGGATCCGGGCGAGAGGATCTACATCGTCAACTATCCTTATCCCGCGGTTGAGGACGATGCGGGCCAGTGGCTCGGCGCGTACCCGGACGATTACGTGTACCGCCTCTGGTTCGGCTCGGCTTCGACATGGTCCGCGGGCGATGCCTTTACGATCATCTCGAACAAGCCGCTCACTACCGCCGACGTCTTCGAGTTCAACGTCACGGGATCCGAGTTCAGTGCGACGAAGCTCGCGGAAGACCTCGACAATATCACCGTGGTGCCGAACCCGTTCGTAGTGTCGAGCGAGTTCGAGAGCGGTCGGTTCGGCGTCGAGCGCATACTGCAGTTCCATCAACTGCCTGAGGAATGCACCATCCGGGTCTTCACGGTGGCCGGCGAGCTCGTGCAAAAGATCGAGCACAGCGGCGGGTCGATAGCGCCGTGGAACCTGCAGAGCTACAACGGCCAGGAGGTGGGCTTTGGCGTCTACCTCTACATCGTTCAGACGCCCGACGGGCAGGAGAAAACCGGCAAGTTCGCGGTGATCAAGTAACGAGACTGACTGCGGCTGTGGGGCGCTCCGGCGTCCCGCAGCGCGAACCTTATGAGAGGAAGCACCATGAAACGAACATCACTCAGCCTGTTTGTGCTGCTGTTCTGCGCAGTCAGTGTTCTGCCGGCAACGGCGCAACAGTTCAATAACGTGGGCACTTCGGTGGCCAATTTCCTCAAAATCCCGGTAGGCCCGCGGGCCACGGCGCTCGGCGGTGCGTATACAGCCCTCGCCGATGACGCCACCAGCCTGCACTGGAATATCGCCGGAATGACGGGGGTGGATGGCCACGAGGTGACGTTCAATCACAACGAGTGGCTGCTCGACCTGCAGCACGAATACCTCGCCGGCGTTTTCTCGATCGGAGAGTACAACCGACTGGGAATCTCGCTGTCGTATCTGTCGCTGGGCGACATGGAAGAGACGACCGCGGCCGAGCCGACCGGCACGGGCCTCGAGTTCAGCGCCTACGACATGGCGCTGGGCGTGGCGTACGCCCGCCAGCTGACCGACCGCTTCGCCGTCGGACTGCAGACCAAGTACATCGTGGAGTCGATCGCCAAGACGTCCGCGTCCGGCATCGCCTTCGACCTGGGCCTGCTGTTCCGCAGCGAGTGGAACAACCTGCACGTGGCCGCCGCGATCTCCAACTTCGGACCGGACCTGCAGATGACAGGCGACAACCTGCGGACCAAGCTGGACCCGTATCCGGCGTCCGCCGCGAGCCCTTCGGACGTGCCGCTGTTCCTGGAGTCGGAGACCTTCTCGCTGCCGATCCAGTTCCAGCTGGGCGTGTCACTGACCCCGATCACGATGGAGTCTATGGCGCTGACGACGACCCTGGACGTGCGCGACAGTCGCGACTTCAACCAGGAGATCCGAATCGGCGGTGAAGTGGAGATCATGAACACGCTCTACCTGCGCGCGGGATCGAACGTGTTCCTGATCGAGGGCAATCCGTTCGGAGGAGGCGACGACGTGGTCATCGAAGGGGCCGACGACAGCGACAACACTTCGATCGGACCGAAGTACGTGAACCCGTCGACGATCACTCGATCGGACCTGCGGGACGGCCAGGCGATCTACAACCTGGGAATGGGACTGAAGTACGCGCTGCCCAACTCGGGCGTGGGCTTCAAGTTCGATTACGCCTTCAGCAAGATCCGGACGCTGGACGACGCACACCGATTCGGGGTGAGCCTGACGTTCTGATCTGACAGCCTGCAAACGAGCAACGCCGGAGACGTCGCGGTCCCTCGCCACGGCACTCCGGCGTTTTTCTTTCTTTCTGCAGGGGTGCTCAGGTGCCAGTGTGACCGAAGCCCCCTTCGCCACGGAGGGTATCGTCGAGCTCGGACGTCTCGCTCCATCGGACGCGCGCGTGGCGCGCCACCACGAGCTGCGCGATGCGCTCGCCGCGCTGAATCACGAACGGCTCAGATCCGAGATTGACGATGATGACCTTCACTTCACCGCGGTAGTCGGCGTCGATCGTCCCGGGTGTGTTCAGCACGGTGACCCCGTGACGCACCGCGAGTCCGCTGCGCGGGCGGACCTGCGCTTCGTATCCCTTCGGCAGCGCCACCTCGAGTCCGGTCGGTATCAGCATTCGTGCGCCGGGAGCGAGCTCGACGGGCTCGGAAACGGCCGCCCGCAAGTCCATTCCAGCGCTGTCCGCCGTCGCGTACTCGGGCAATCCGAGGTTCTCGCCCGATGAGAGAACGCGTACAAGAACGTCGATCGAATCCTCCATTCCCAGCGAGGGGCCACACTCCGCTCGGTGAGCAGGCGCCATTTACTTGATGCCTGCTGCGAGCCAGTTGATAGGCTTATTGAGAATCAGATAGAGCAGGCCGAACACTGCCACGATGCCCGCCACGACGGCAAACAGTTGACTCATAGGCAGGGTTTCTATGAAACCTGCCACGAGACCGGCCACAAGATTGCCCAGCGCCGCCCCCATGAACCAGGTGCCCATCATCTGCCCGACCAGCCTGTCCGGGGCAAGCTTGGTCATGCTGCTGAGGCCTATCGGACTCAGACACAACTCGCCGACCGTGTGGAGGAAATACGTTGCCACGAGCCACTGCATGCCAACCTTGCCGTCATTGATAGACGTCGAACCCCAGGCAAGTACCAGAAACCCTGTGCCCAGCAGCACGAGACCCAAGCCAAACTTGACCGGGATCGACGGGTTGTACTTGCCGAGCCACACCCAGAGCGAGCCGATCACTGGTGCAAGCAGAATGATGAACAGGGGGTTGACGCTTTGAAGAGTGCCAGCCGTAATCTCGACCCCGAAGATTACCCTGTCCGTGAAATCGCGTGCGAAGATGTTCATCGACGATCCCGCCTGCTCAAACCCGGACCAGAACATGGCCGCTCCCAGGAAGAGAAGCGCACACAGTCCGACGCGACGCCGCTCCACGTTGTCTCGGCAGACGAACGCGATCACCCATGCAAAGTAGGCCACGGCCAGGAACGTCACGATCACGCCGGTGGCCTGTGCAAAACCGACCAGCGTAATCGGAAGGATGCCGGCCGACGCCAGTCCCACCACGGCTGCCACCAGCACGGCGAATCCGGCCAGGCCCTTCAGGAGACCTCGCTTGGCAGCACCGATGCGTTCAGGTTGGGCTGAATCGTCTTTCAGTTCACCCGCACCCTTGAGATGCTTCCCCCCGACCAAGTATTGAATCAGCGCGAAGGTCATCCCCACGCCGGCGGCGCCAAATCCGTAGTGCCAGTTCACCCACTCCACACCTTCACGTGGCTCACCGAGCCACGAGCAGATGATTGGGCCGAAGAAGGCACCGAGGTTTATGCCCATGTAGAAAATCGAAAAGCCGGCATCACGGAACGCGTCCTTCTCCGGGTACAAATCACCTACGATCGCACTCACGTTGGGCTTGAGCAAGCCGGTTCCCAGAACGATCAATGCCAGTCCGAGATAGAACGCCGGCATCGCGGGCACCGCGAGAGAATAGTGGCCGAGCGCAATCAGTATTCCGCCGTAGAGAACAGCCCGCCGTTGGCCCACGATACGATCCGCAATCCAGCCTCCGGGAAGCGCGAGCGCGTACACACCGAATGTATAGAGGCCGTAAATCGCCCCGGATTTCTGTGCCGAGAATCCGAGTCCACCATACGCGGCGTCGGTCATGAAAAGGATCAGGAGGGCGCGCATGCCATAGTAGGAAAACCGCTCCCACATCTCCGTGAAAAACAGCGTCGCAAGCCCTCTGGGGTGGCCAAAGAAAGTCTTTCCCTGCGACACGGCTGCGGCCTGCGAGATGGGGTCTTGCGTCATTAGAGGCGGTCCGGTTTTCCCGTGGAGAATTGAATCGTGGAAGATATAAAATTCTGGCCTCTGGACCGGATCAAATCGAATTTTCGGCGACCCGAAAACCGGTCAGGACACCACACCGTATATTTCTCGCCGGATGTCCACGGGGCCGTGAAGGCCCTTTTTTGTACCTGCAATTCGGACCTCTTACTCGAACCCAATGCCCGCCGAGACCTCTTCCAGCGAAGCCGACACGCTGACCGCCGACTCCGTTCGTACCCACACGTGTGGCGAGCTGCGGCCCGACCAGATCGGCGAGCGCGTGGTCCTCAAGGGCTGGGTCGACACGCGTCGTGATCTCGGCGGGGTAATCTTCATCGACCTCAGGGATCGGTACGGGCTGACGCAGATCGTGATGTCGCCGCAGGACAACCACGAGGCGTACGAGCAGGCGAACGCCCTGCGAAATGAGTACGTCGTTTCGGCCGCCGGGACAGTTTCGCCGCGGTCCGAGGAGACCGTCAACCGGAAGCTGCCGACCGGAGAGGTCGAGGTCCGCGTCGACGAGATCCGCCTGCTCAGCAAGACGGACCCGCTGCCCTTCCCCGTCTCGGCGCACGAGGAGAAGCGCCAGGTCGCCGGCGAGGATCTGCGACTCAACTATCGGTACCTGGACCTGCGCCGGACCGAGCTGCAGCGCAATCTGATTTTGCGCCATCGGGTGTACCAGATCACGCGCCGCTACTTCGACAGCAACGACTTTCTTGAGGTCGAGACGCCGGTGCTCATGAAGTCGACACCGGAAGGCGCGCGTGACTACCTCGTGCCCAGCCGGCTGCATCCGGCAAAGTTTTATGCGCTGCCTCAGTCGCCGCAGACGTACAAGCAGATACTGATGGTGGCGGGACTGGATCGCTACTTCCAGATCGTGAAGTGTTTCCGCGACGAGGACCTGCGGGCCGACCGCCAGCCCGAGTTCACTCAGATTGACGTGGAGATGACCTTCGCGACGGAGGAGCAGATCTACACGCTGATCGAGGGCCTGATGCGGGCGATCTGGAAGGACGTGTTCGACGTGGATCTCGCGACGCCCTTTCCGCGACTGACGTACGCAGAGGCGCTGTCGCGATACGGCTCCGACAAGCCCGACACGCGCTTCGGGCTGGAGCTTCACGATGTCGGCGAGTCCTTCAGTGGATCCGGCTTTCGTGTGTTCGACAACGTGATCGAGGCGGGAGGCAAGATTGTCGCGATCGTCGTTCCCGGCGAGGGCGATCGCGGCCGCGGGGCGATGGATCGACTCGACAAAGAAGTTGTCCGCAAGCGGATCGGTGCGGGCGGCCTCGTGTACTTCAAGCTTCCGTCGGACGGGTCCGAGACGTACTCGTCGGTGAAGGCAGAGGTGCTGAAGCGTGAGTATGTGGCATCTGCGGTCGCCGCCACCGGAGCAAAGGCGGGCGACCTGGTCCTCGTTCTGGCCGGTGAGGCGCCGAAGGTGTACCAGCAGATGGGTGCGCTTCGTTTGCACATGGCGGTGGAGCTTGAGCTGGTGAGCCGCGCGGACGACGGCCCCTGGAATTTCCTCTGGGTAACGGTGTTTCCGCTGGTCGAGTGGTCTCCCGAGGCGGGACGCCACGTCGCCATGCACCACCCGTTCACGTCGCCGCACCCG
>JBFGEP010000020.1:0-14259 GCA_041580055.1 Rhodothermales bacterium
GCGAGCGAGATTGTCGCCGGCGCCGTGCAGGACCTGGACAGGGGAATCGTGATCGGATCCACCACGTTCGGAAAGGGACTCGTGCAGATCGTGCGTGACCTGCCGTACAACACATCGCTCAAGCTCACCGCGTCCCGGTACTTTACGCCGAGTGGCCGGAGCATCCAATCCGTGGCCTACCGTTTCGGCCAGGAGACCGCCCGCCAAGCCGAGGATGCATCCAGCATGCAATACCGGACGGAGTCGGGGCGGCCTGTGAGAGGCGGAAACGGGATAGAGCCGGACCTGGTGATTGACGACGACCTCTCGCCCCTCGAGACCGCCCTTATGCAACGAGCGGCGTTCTTCTTTTTCGCAAACCGCTACGCTGCCGACGGACCACCGGTCTCTGAGGACTTCCTGCCGGACGACAACATGTTGCGCGACTTCCGTCGCTGGCTGGAAAGTCAGGACTTCTCGTATGATCTAGCTGTGGAACAGCAGATCACAGCAATAGAGCGAACCCTCGAGGGGCAGGACCTGGGTGGAATCCGGGACGAACTGGAACAGGTGCGGAGGGCCGTCGATGCCGAGAAGTCGAAAGCGTTCGACCTCTATCGAGACAGGATTCGCGACCGGCTCCGCGCCGAGATCGTGTCGCGCTACCATGGAGAGGAGGCTCAGATCCGGTCCTCCCTCGGGCACGACCCGTTCGTCCGCCGAGCCGTCGAGGTTCTTGCGGAGCCCGCCGCGTACCGTGCGTTACTAAGCCCGGGATAGCATGCTCGAACTGGAGTTGGCGCTGATCGCAGCGGGCCTGGTCGGCGGCTTTGCCGCCGGCCTGATCGGAATTGGCGGAGGGATCGTCTTTGCTCCGGTGCTTCTGTTGTATTTCCGCTCGATCGGCGTTGACGACGGGCTCGTGACTCCGCTAGCGATCGGAACCAGTCTGCTCTGCACGCTCGTGACATCCGTCGCGAGTGCCAGAAGCCATCACCTCCGCGGTGTGGTCCGGCCGCGCGTGGCTATTGTCACCGGCGTCACCAGCGGGGTGGCCGTCCTGCTCACCACCGCTTTCGTGACCACGAGGCCGTGGTACGATCAGGAAACGTTCGGGATCGTGTTCAGCGGGGTGCTGCTGATCGTCGCCGCCCGCATGCTCCTCGAACGAGAGAACCAGAGGCCGCCAGGGCAGGGAGAGCGCGAGCCCACCGCGCTACGTTTGCTACCGCTGGCGGCGACGGGCTCCACAGCAGGTTTCGTCTCGAGTGCAGTGGGGGTCGGCGGCGGGGTCGTGCTGGTGCCAGCCTACAACCGTCTTTTCGGTCTCCCAATGCACGAGGCCATCGGCACCTCGAGTGCAACAATCGTCATCATCTCCATCTTCGGCGTCGCGTCGTACGTTTTCGCCGGCTCGGGCCTCCACCCGACCGGATCAGCTCTCGGCCTGGTGGATCCTCTTCGCGCGGCCTATCTGGTCATCCCCGCCGTCTTTTCCGCCCGACTGGGGGTAATCGCCGCCCACCGAATCAACCGAAGACCGCTCCAGCGCGGCTTTGCCGTGTTCGCCATTCTCGTCGCGCTGCGGATCCTGGTTGGCTCGATCTTCGGATAAAGAAAAAGGGGCGCCCGCATCTCGCGAGCGCCCCCGGGTCGATCCGACTCGACTCTAGTCGATGATAAACGTCACTTTGCAGTTGACGCGGAATTTGTCGACCTCGCCGTCTTTGACAAGCGCCTGAATTCCGTCGACGTAGATGCTGCGCACCTTGCGAACAGTCTTCGACGCCGTCTTCGCCGCGTCTGCGACCGCTTCCTCAACCGTCTCGCCCTCGGCGATGAGCTCAATGACCTTTGCTACTGACATGAATCTCCAGAGTTATGTTGATATGGGCAGTGCCGTTCCTAGTACGAAACGCCGCGACCGAGGGTCTTGGCCTGGGCCACCCATCCCGATACCTGCGACAGTGACGGAAGCTGACGGACAAGTTTCTTCTTGCCGTTGACCTCCCCCATCTTCTTGTGCAGGTTGGCGGCACTGCGGTTCGCCAGCTCCACAACGGTATCCACGCCGCTAGCTTCCAGAAGCTCGGAGTACTCGCCACCGATTCCTTTCACGCGCATCAGATCCGCGTGGTTGACAAAGCGAAGAACCTTCTTCGGGTCGATGTTGGTGGCTGCCGCAATCGCCTTTCTTCCGGCCGGCGTCGAGCCTTTCTTCAGAAGTGCTTCGACCGAACCAACGCCAGCCTTCTTGAACTTCTTGGCGACAACCTCGCCGACGCCTTCAATAGTGGTAAGTTTTGCCATGGGTTTCCTCCGCGATGGACGGGAAGTGAATCGTTGCGATTTGCTAAGGCGGAATTAACCAAATCGAACCCTGCTGCGCAACACACGACCCGGCCTTATTCAGCTTTTAATACGCGTCGCAAAATCAGACAGGCCGAAGCCGGTCCATCCGCGGTCGGCCCAACTATTTGCGGCGAATTCGGCAAAAGGCTTTTGTCTTGCATTTGTGTGATGCTATAATTGCAGTGCTTGCCACGGCAGGCAGACGTTTACACAAAGAGAGGAGCAACCAGATGGGAATTTTCAGCTTTCTGAAGGCGATCGGAAAGAAGGTCATGCCGGGCCGCGAAGCCGAAGAGATCACGGCTGACATCAATGAGTCGCTCGGCGCGCACGTATCCGATCTCGCAGTGTCCTTCAAAGACGGCACCGTCACGATCGCTGGAACGGTGGACTCGCAGGCCACAAAGGAGAAGGCCGTCCTGCTGGCGGGCAACGTTGAAGGCGTAGAGCAGGTGGTCGACAACCTGTCGATCGAAATCAAGCCTGTCTTCTACACCATCCAGAAGGGCGACTCGCTCTCCAAGGTCGCTCAGGCGCAGTACGGCGATCCGATGAAGTGGAAGGCGCTCTTTGAGGCGAACCGGGAAGTGATCAAAGATCCGGACCTTATCTACCCGGGACAGCAGATCCGAATTCCCGATTTGTAGACCACCGCGTCCGCCCGGGATGCCCCAGGGCATCGGATTGAACACATTGAGGGAGCGTGCCCGCAAGGCGCACGCTCTTTCTTTTTGCCGGTGCACTACGTCCGCCCCTCTGTCACCTCACGGCCGAAACCGGCCCGCGCAGGGACTCGTAAACCGTCCGTCTCGTCCCGTCCAGCGACTGATGCCAATGAACCGATACGGAATCTCTATCGTGCTGTGCCTGCTTCTTCTGGGTTGCGGAAACAGTGCCAGCTCCCAGGAGCAAGACACAATACCCGGCCGAGCGGCGGAACAGCCCTCCCTCCTTGAACGGAACGCCGAGGTGACGGAGTCGCGCCAGACCGCCATCACGACGGCCGTCGCGAGGGCCTCGCCGGCCGTGGTGAGCATCAACGTGATCGAGGTTCAGCGCGTACAGGTCCGCGATCCCTTCCATGACCTGCTCTCAGACCCGTGGTTCGAGCAGTTCTTCGGGAGAAGACGCATGCGGGAATACGAGCGTCAACTGAAAGGCCTCGGGTCAGGGTTCGTCATCTCGCCGGACGGCTACGTCGTCACCAACGACCACGTAGCGGGCCGCGCAACGAAGGTTACTGTCGCATTTCCGAACGGAGACAGCTATGACGCCGAGATCGTCGGGACCGATCAGCCAACGGACCTGACGCTCCTCAAGATCAACCCCGACAAGCCGCTTCCCTATCTCGCGTTTGCGGAGGAGGAACGACCGATGGTCGGCGAGTGGGCGATCGCTCTGGGCAATCCGTTCGGCCTCTTCGAAGCCTCCGACCCCACCGTAACCGTAGGAGTCGTGAGCGCTGTCGACCGAAACTTCTCGGTGCAGGAGGGACGGGTGTACCGCGACATGATCCAGACGGACGCGTCCATTAACCGCGGCAATTCCGGCGGGCCGCTTATCAACGCGCTCGGGCAGGTCATCGGCGTCAACACGTTCATCTACACACCCGACGGTGGCTCGATCGGTCTCGGTTTTGCCGTCCCCGCAGGCAAGGCGAGCCGGATTATCGACGAGCTGCGGTCCTCCGGCGCAGTCGACAGGTCGTATTACACGGGGCTTTACGGCGTGGACGTCAGTCCCCGGATCGCTCGCGCCCTGAGCCTGACCTCGGCGGCGGGTGTCTTCGTCCAGGACATTGACCGCAATTCACCGGCTGACGCCGCCGGCTTCGAGGCGTACGACGTCATCGTGGCCGTAGGCGGTGAGCCCGTTACAAACAGGAATGACTTCGTCGCAAGGCTGTATGACTTCAGGCCCGGCGACCGCGTCGATTTCGACGTCGTTCGCGGGGGACAGCGGCGCCAGCTGACGATGAATCTCGGCCGGAGCGGGCAATGATGACGGGGGCGGGCACCCGGCGCTGGCGAGGGTTAATTCTGTTGGCGGGCATCGCGTTCACTCTGGCAGGATGCCTGCCGTCATCGTGCCGTGAGACCGAGTCGCGTTCGCTCTATCCGGCCGACTCACTTTCTCGTCAGATTGCAGCCGCGGTAGCGCCCGATACCCTCGTTCGTATCGCTTCCTTCAGTGGATCGCAGGACTACGAGCTCGAGTACGTTCGCAGCCTCGCGTTTGGAAGCGACGGAGCGCTCTACGCAGCAGACGCCGCTCGCGGCACGGTCATCAAGCTCGACGACCGGGGTCGCGTCGTCCGGGTCGTCCGAAGCGACCTCTTCTCTTACCCGTACGTTGCCGGTGTGGTCGGCGACACGGTCCTCGTGTTCAGCCCCGGGCGGCATCGGATCCAATCCGTGCACGCGGATCACGTCGCCGACATGGCCGCCACCCCAAACGACGTGCCGCTTCGCGGCCTCCTGCAGTACGTGCACCGTTCGAGAGGGGGACTTTACGCGAAGTTGCTCGGCGAGGAGTTCGAGGGCTTCGTCGGCCGAGTCGACCCGGACGGGCCGTTTGTCCGGATAGCTTCGCTCACGGGCCCTTCGTGGCGGCGCGCCGGCTTTCTGAAGAGCTGGGGAGACACGCTGCTCAGTCTGAACGGCTACCGGCCGATGATCGATCTCGTTCTTCCGGACGGACAGGTGGACAGCCTGCGACTCATCGGTTTTGACTCGCCCATGCTGTCGCGCAGGCGACTCTTCGAGCTGGGCCAGATCGACGCCCCTCCCCTGCTCACGGCCTCGGCCGCTACTGAGGGCAACCGCCTGTTCGTTCTCAACATGCGGCCCGGATGGCTGCGCGTCGATGTCTACGATCGATCCGGACGCCTCGCAGCCGTCCTCACGGAGCCGGATCCGGTATTCAACCGCGACTATTATCCTACCGATCTGGCCGTGAGAGAGCTGCGCGCTTCTTCGGCCTTCAGGATCGCGGTCGCCGTCGTTCGCCCCGAGGCACGCATTGACCTGCTCGAGTGGCGTCCGGCCCCTTAGCCCGGGGTCTCGACAGGGAACTGGGCATACAGGCCGGCGTGGTAGACGTCGCCGCACGTGCAAGAACTCAACACGATGTCCGCACCTCCGCAGATCACAACCCTCGGCGCGCTTACCTCGTCCGGCTACAAACCGCGCACCGTCAAGGACGAGATGCGCGACAACCTCGTTCTCGCCCTTCGCCGAAAGGGCGACGTCTTCGCGGGGATCCTCGGCTACGACGAGTCCGTGATTCCGCAGATCCACAACGCGATCCTCGGGCGCCACGACATGATCCTTCTCGGCCTCCGAGGCCAGGCGAAGAGCAGGATCATCCGGATGCTGCCCAATCTGCTGGATGAGTGGATCCCGATCATCGAGGGAAGCGACGTCAACGACGATCCGCTTTCACCGATCTCCAAGTACGGCCGCGAGCTTCAGGCCGAGCACGGACCCGAAACGCCGATCGGATGGCTGCACCGGAGCGAGCGCTACGGCGAGAAGCTGGCGACGCCCGACACGACCATGGCGGACCTGATCGGCGACATCGATCCGATCAAAGCCGCACATCGGCGTCTCACCTATGCCGACGAGGAGGTCATCCACTTCGGGATCATCCCCAGAACGAACCGGGGCATTTTTGCCATCAACGAGCTGCCCGACCTTCAGCCCCGCATTCAGGTCGGACTACTGAACGTACTCGAGGAGCAAGACATCCAGATCCGAGGGTTCAACGTGAGGTTTCCGCTCGACCTGATGATGGTGTTCACGGCTAATCCCGAGGACTACACGAACCGCGGCAACATCATCACGCCTCTCAAGGACCGAATCGACAGCCAGATCATCACGCACTACCCGCGCGACGTTGAGATCGGAATTCAGATCACGACACAGGAAGCGTGGGACGAGAGAGGGGATTCGGCGCCGTCGGTGACAGTGCCGCATTTCTTTCGGCAGATCATCGAGGAGATCGCGCGCGAGGCCCGCGAGAGCGAGTACGTGGATCACAAATCGGGCGTGTCCGTCAGGCTTACACGCGCAGCCCTCGAGAACCTCGTCTCGGCCGCCGAACGGCGTGCCATACTCAACGGCGAGAGCGAGACCGTCGTGCGCATTTCCGACCTCTTCTTTGTCGAGCCGGCGATCACCGGTAAGGTCGAGCTCGTATACGAAGGAGAACAGGAGGGTGCGCAGAACGTGGCGCGCATGCTGATCGGCCGAGCCGTCAAGAAAGTGTTCGCGCAACATTTTCCGGACCCCTCCGACAAAAAGTCGGGGCGCTCGCCGTACCGGGAAATTCTGGAGTGGTTTGCCGGGGGCAATGAAGCCTCCGTCGAGCCTGGCGCGTCGTTTCAGCAATACGTAGCCACGCTCGACCAGGTGACAGGGCTGCGCGAGCTGGTTCGGAACCGCTCGCACGCCGGGACTGTGCCCGAAACCGCCGTAGCTATGGAGTTTGTCCTCGAGGCGCTTCACCAGCATTCGCTGCTGGGCAAGGAAATCGAGCGGGGCGGCCTCCGGTACGCCGACATGATGGGTTCGATGCTGTCTTCGCTGGGCAGTCTCGGAGAAGAGGACGATGACGAGATGCCGTACAGCTAATCGACGGTTCTCTCACATGCCGACGGCATACACCATTCGCCCCGCGACACCTGACGACGCCGAGACCGTATGCGAACTGATCTGTGCCCTGGCCGAGTTCGAGAAGCTACGCCACAAGGCGAACCCGAGTCCGCACCGGCTGGCCCGGCAGCTGGCGCCTGATTCTTCTCCGCCGTGCGGTTCCCTGCTGGCTGAGGCGGACGGCGGCGGCGCCGTAGGTTTTGCGCTCTACTACTACAAGTACTCCTCTTTTCTCACCGACTGGGGCGTTCACCTCGAGGACCTGTTCGTCCGACCCGAGTATCGCCGGCGCGGTATCGGCACGGATCTTCTGCGCGCGGTCGCGCGCCTTGCCGTCGAAAGCAATTGCGGTCGACTGGAGCTCAGCGTCCTGGACTGGAATCGCGGGGCGCTGGATCTATACGAGGGTCTCGGCGCGGAGCCTCTGAGCGACTGGACGACCTATCGCTTTTCGGGACGCAGTCTCGAACGGCTTGCGCTCGATCCTACTGCACCTTGACGATCTGGCCGGTAGGCGTGATTCGCTCTCCCGGACCCGGCGGGCGTGTCGGAAACTGGCTGACCGACACGTTCGGGTCTTTATCTTTCGCGACGTAGTGCGTGTGACTTCCGTGCGGCACCTCGTAGTAGTGCTTGGTATCGAACGTCCCTATGGACTCCAGGAGCGCAATCAGGATGACCGCTCCGAGAAAGAGGTACATACCCAGTTTCGCCTTGCTTTTCATCACGCACACGGGCAGTTGCAGGGATTCTAGGGCTCGTATCCCGAGGACGCCGATAGGGTTTCCGGCTGGTCGGTGGGGGCGCGGCTAATAAACGCCCACCGTAGCCTATTCTCCGAGCCTTCACGCGGCGACGGCCGCACCGCCTCCCATGCGAACGATCGTGATCATACCGGCTTTCAACGAGGCTCGGTCCATCGGCCAGGTGGTCGGGGACATCCCGGCGGGTCTTGTCGAGGAGGTTGTCGTGGTCAACAACGGGTCGACCGACGAAACCGAGCGTAATGCCGCCCGCGCGGGCGCGACCGTGCTGCGGGAGCAGCGCAAAGGCTACGGCTGGGCGTGCCTGAAGGGCATGGAATACGCCCTGCCGAAAGGGCCGGACATCATCGTGTTCCTGGACGGCGACTACAGCGACCATCCGGAAGAGATGCGCGACCTGGTTGACCCTATCCTCAGCGGTGCGGCGGATCTCGTCATCGGCTCACGGATCAGCGGCAAACGAGAGGCGGGTTCGATGCTGCCCCAGGCGCTGATCGGAAACCGGATTGCCTGCTTCCTCATGCGCGTAATCTGGGGAGCGCAGTTCACGGACCTCGGGCCGTTTCGGGCGATCCGGACCGACACGCTGACGAGCCTTGCGATGACCGACAAGACATTCGGCTGGACCATCGAAATGCAGATAAAGGCTGTCAGGGCCGGCGTGCGCTACACGGAGGTGCCGGTTTCCTACCGCCGGCGCGTCGGAATCTCCAAGGTGACCGGGACCGTCTCAGGCACCCTCAAGGCGTCGGCAAAAATCCTCTGGACGATAGCCCGATTTGCGGTGCGGAAGAGCGTCTAGCAACACCCGAGGAGGGGATTTCCGGGTGGTCCGGGAGGGGAAAAACGCACGAACCTTTTTGTGAACCGAGCCGTACCTTCCGCACGGTCAGTTTCTCTCGACGCCTACATTCTCAAAGCATGAAGCCAAAGGTCTGGTTCAACGGCCGGCTGGTGCCCCACGAGTCAGCCACCATTCACGTTCTCTCGCACGTCGTCCACTACGGCACGTCCGTATTCGAAGGAATCCGATGCTACAAAACGCGGAAAGGCTCGGCCGTTTTCCGCCTTCGTGAGCACATGCAGCGGCTGATCAACTCCGCGAAGATCTACCGCATGGAGATCAAGCACTCGCTGGAAGAGCTAGAATCGGCCGTGATTGAGACCATCCGTAGCTCGGGCCTCGAGTCGTGCTACATACGGCCCGTCGTCTTCAGGGGCACCGGACCCATGGGAGTCAACCCGCTCAGGAACCCCGTCGAGACCGTCATCGCCGTGTGGGAGTGGGGCGCGTACCTCGGCCCGGAAGCGCTCGAGAACGGTGTGGATGTGCACGTGTCCTCCTGGAACAGGATGGCGCCCAACACCTTCCCGTCACTCGCCAAGGCCGGGGGCAACTACATCAACGCCGGGCTCGCGAAGATGGATGCCGTGCTGAACGGTTTCGAGGAGGGCATCATGCTCTCCGTCGACGGATACGTGTCAGAGGGTAGCGGCGAGAATCTCTTCCTGGTCATCAACGGAGAAATCATCACGCCGCCGGACAGCCTGTCCATCCTGCCTGGAATCACGCGCGACTCGATCATCCGGATCGCCACCGAACGCGGCTACACGGTTCATGAGAAGTTGGTGCCGCGGGAGGCCCTCTACGTCGCAGACGAAGCCTTCTTTACGGGCACTGCGGCGGAGATCACCCCGATCCGATCCATCGACAAGCACAAGGTCGGTGCCGGACGACGCGGTCCCGTTACGGAGGAGCTCCAGGCAGCGTTCTTCCGCATCCTGAAGGACGGCGAGGATCCCTACGGCTGGCTCACTCCGGTCGAGGTCGAGACCGTCCAGGCCTGAGCGCCGTCGTTCGTCTGCTGCCGACCCGCACCAAGCCCGCAGCTCAGGCTTCTGCCTCAGAAGCCTGCAACACCAGCTCCTGCGCCGCCTCGTGACCGAGGTAAGCATCCATCACCCAGTGGGCCGCGTAGATGATCGGCGTAATCACGACGGCGATGACGAACTTGTAGCCGTAGTTGAACAGGGTGATCGCGATAATCTCCTGCACCGACAGCTGCCCGTAGAACGCGACGATCAGCACGATGAAGGTGTCCAGGAACTGCGAGCCAAATGTGGAGCCCGTGGCGCGGAGCCACAGGTGGCGGCCTTTCGTCAGGCGTCGCAGCCAGTGGAAGAGAGAGATGTCCGCCAGCTGACCGATGATGTACGCGGTCAGACTCCCTATTATGACCCGGCCGGTTGCGCCGAAGACGGTGTTGAACGCCTCCTCCGGTACGGGCGATATCGTCGAGGTCGGTGCGTAGATGGCGACCTGCAGAATCGCGAACTCGAACAGGATCATGGCCATACCGAGCACGGTCACAAATCGGATCCCCCGCACTCCGTAATACTCGTTCAGCAGGTCGGTGATGATGAACGTGATCGGAAATGCGATGACTCCCGCCGTCATGATTACCTGGTCGAAGTCCACGCCCAGGATCGTGATCGAGAAGGGCAGATCGAAGAGAGTAAAGAGCTTTCCCGCCGTGGCCTCCGCGATCACGAGGGCCGTGATAAAGATCGCGGCGCAGACCACGTACAGCTTTTGCGGGCGGGTGAGTCGGTACGGTTCCGTGCGCATGTTGAGACCGCAAACGCGTGTACGGATCAGTGCGGTTGCCGCAGCCGGTCCAGCAGCGTACTGAGATGGCTGTGCTCTTCGCCGCTCAGGTTTTCGGTGAGCCGCGCCGTGGCCTCCTCGACAATCGAATCCATCTCATCCAGGAGATTCAGCCCCTTCTTCTGGATCCTTACCTCGACCACGCGCCGGTCGTACTTCGCCCGCTGCCTGGTGGTGAGGTCCTGCTTCTCCAACCGACCAAGCAGGCGCGTGACGTCCGGCGTACGATCGATCAGCCGGCTCTTGATCTCACTGCACGTGAGCGCGGTCGGATGTGAGCCACGCAGGATTCGAAGCACGTTGTATTGAGCCGGCGTGATCCCGAATTGAGCCATGACGGATGACATCTCGGTCAAGAACCACGAGCTCGTCACCATGACATTGAGCATCGACTCCTGTGCCGGTGAAACGAAGCGCGTCTGCTTCAGCCTGTCTGATAGGCCCGTGGACATCTCGATCGCGTAGGTGTGTCGCAAAGGTGCAACACGTTTACAGGATGAGATCGACCGCGTTCCGCGCGCCCGCTATGCGTGTGCTAGAGAACCTTCTGATGACTCGACAGCCATTTCGGCGGCGGCCGCATCGAGGCTGAAACCGAATGTCGACCCCCGGCCCTCGGTGCTCTGCACCTTCAGCTTCTTGCCGTGAGCGCCCAGTATGTGTTTCACGATGGACAGGCCGAGCCCCGTGCCGCCCTGCGACCGAGAGCGACTCTTGTCCACTCTGTAGAACCGCTCGGTCAGTCGCGGAATCTGCTCCTGCATCACGCCGATCCCGTCATCCACCACAGAGATTTTTATGGCCGACGGCTCCACGAATCGTGCGACAACCTCGACGCGGCCTTCTTCGTTGCTGTACTTGATCGCGTTGTCGATCAGGTTGACCAGAACCTGTCGTATTCGTTCGTCGTCGCCCATAGCCAGAGGCAGCTGCATGGGCACCACATACCGGAGATCAATTCGTTTGTCGCCAGCCCGGGGCTCGAGCGTCTCAATCACTTCGCGGATGAGGAGGTCGATACGGAATGGAGAGATGTCCATCTTCAGCTCCCCCGTTTCAATCCTCGAGATTTCGGAAAGGTCGCGCGCAAGGTTTTCGAGACGAGAGGCATTGTGGAGAATCTTCTCGACAAACGAACGCTTGACGGTCGGGTCTTCAAGCGCTCCGCCCAGCAGGGTTTCGGAGAACCCCTTGATGGCGAAGATGGGCGTCTTGAGCTCGTGCGATACGTTCCCGATGAAGTCGCGACGATATGACTCCATCTTCTTCATCTGTTCCATCTCCTCCATCACGGAGGCGCCGGAACGCTTCGCGAGTTGCCCGAGTCGTGTAAGCTCATCGCCGCCTTCAATCGACACACCGCCCACGTCGTCGAACGACCGTTCCTCGATCGCCCGAAGCAGGCGCTCCAGTTCACGCAAGCGGCGGACGGCCAGCTGGTAGACCACGACATATCCGCCGACACCCATTGCGAGGCCGGACACGACGATCGCCCAGAGCGGCATCGGCGCCACCGTCAAGCTCACCAGCTTCGTCACGATGGTGCCCATCGCCGCCAGGACCGCGCCTGCCCGTAAAGGAAGCCTGTAGAACCTGATCACGGGTGCGCGTGCCTCGGACGACGGAATGCGGAGGGGATCCTAATCCCTGAACCGATAGCCGACGCCCTTGATCGTTTCGATATAGTCCCCACCGATCTTCTCGCGGATCTTCTTTACATGAACATCTACGGTACGGTCCACCACAAAGACGTCAGTACCCCAGACGTGGTCGAGAAGGTCCTGGCGCGAGAAGGCGATTCCCGGCCTTGACGCGAGATAATAGAGCAGTTCGAATTCCTTTCGCGGCAGCCGGATCTCTTCATCCGCACCGTCCGCCTTGCGGAAGACGCGAAACCGATCCCGGTCGATTTCGAGGTCGTAGATGGTAATCCTGTCGGGAGGACTCTCGCTTCGTTCCTGACTTCGCAGCAGCGCCCGGGTCTGAGAGATCAGGACCGGGAGCGATATCGGCTTGTTCAGGTAGATGTCGGCGCCTACATCGAGACCCTTGACGTGGTCCTCTTCCTCGCTCATCGCGGTCAGCATGAGGACAGGTACTGTCCGTAGGACAGCGTGCTTCCGGATGGCCGCGCACGCCTCGATGCCGTCCATACGGGGCATCATGATGTCGAGGATAATCAGATCCGGCCGCACAGCTTCCGCCAGGCTCAGCGCCTCGACACCGTCGCGCGCCACCGACACCTCGAATCCCTCCTTCTCAAGGTTGTATTTCAGCAGATCGAGGATGTCGTCCTCGTCGTCAACCACCAGGATGTGGGCTCCCTTTTCGGTTTGAGTCCCGCCGTTAGAGTTCGGTACCGTATTCACGTTCTGCAGACGTATCCTTCTGTTCTACAATCAATTAAGGTACTCTCGACGTCGATCCCTCGTGTAAACAAACTGTTACCGATCGGGGGAGATCGCGCCCTGGTCGGGCTCTATGATTTCGTTGAAGACTACCTGGCCTGTTTCAAGCGTCCGACGCACGTAGGCGTGGCACAGCTCGCATTGCTTGCCGAAGACCACCTTTTTCTGAAGCTCCTCGATCGTGGATGCGCCCGTCGACTGCGCATGGGCACGCAACTCCGCGAAAGACACTCCGAAACAGTAGCAGCGGTCAATCTCGATCATCCTTCAGCCCCCTCGGACGATCTCGATGTGAGAGGGAGCCACTCCGGCGGTGAAGGAGCCATGAGATGTCCCGTCGAGGGACAAGACATCCACTGACCCGGCCATCGTGAACCCGGGTACTCGCCCCACATACAGTCGCTCTGCGATCGGGTCGTAGGCTATGGCCCCAATCGGTGGACCTGGCAACGGTCCGACCTCCCGGACGAGCTGGTTCGCGGAGGTGTCGAACTGGTGGATTGACGAGGACGATACAACCACGAAGAGGGCCTCCGATTCTGCTGAGTAGTACGCATCCTGCCCGGGACCTGCCGTGCCGACCAAGCCGTCGACGGCAAATCGTTTCACCACTTGCCCTGAGCCCAGACTCGTGACGAGTACCGCACCGTCCGTCGTCCCGATCACGTTGAAGTTCGAATCGTACAGCGTCCGGCCCGTGCAGACGATCCACATCTCGGCCTCCCGGTCAACAAAAGTGAACCGCGGACCGTCGCACTCCGTCTCGATGTTACCTGCGATCGCGTTCGCCGCGAGGTCGATCACGGACACAGACGTTCCGGCGCCGAAGCCGTGATTCGACACGTAGGCTCTTCCGCCGTGAACCGTGACCCCCTCGGGGTTTGAACCCACGTCCACTACCCCCGTCACCGTGCCGCCGGTTATGTTCACTACCGAAACCGTATTGTCGAACAGGTTCGAGATCACAAGACGGTCCGTGTCCGTCCAGGCCATATATCGGGGGCTTGTAACGTCGAGGATCTGGTCCACGACCCCGCGAGCCGGGTCAACAACATCGATCCGGTCACCGGTATTCATCGCCACGTAGACGCGCTCATCTCGAACGGTCAGCGACTGGATAATCGAACCGGGGCTCGATACCAGCGTGGTAACCTCGCCCGTCTCCGGATCGTAGCGCGTGACGGAGCCGTTGCTGTCACTGAAGTTGCCCTGATTTGCGACGAGTACGTACGCTCCTGGTGCATCGACCATGTCGGGGTCCGTCGCGTCGCATCCCCACGTTAACACCACCAGGGCCGCGGCAAGGCCTGCCAGCCCCGCGGATACAAGGTTCTTTTTCGCTCGAGTCATCTTGTCGTTAGTGTGATCTGAAATCGGATGTGGCGGGGAGGCATCGGATAGCCGGACATCACCTGGTACTCGGCCCCGCCGAC
>JBFGEP010000021.1:0-14258 GCA_041580055.1 Rhodothermales bacterium
CAGCGCCGTCGGGAATACGATGCGGGCGTGGGGAACCCTGGCGAT
Source organism: Rhodothermales bacterium (assembly GCA_041580055.1). Lineage (GTDB taxonomy): Bacteria > Bacteroidota > Rhodothermia > Rhodothermales > JABDKH01 > JABDKH01. The sequence continues at coordinate 46 of JBFGEP010000021.1, forward strand.
GAGGCGCCCGATTCGCGTCACACGCTGCCAGTCCGGTGCATCCTGGCTTGCGAGAGTTTCGACGCCAGCGGGGTCGTCCGGGAGCGCATAATCCGGCACCCTTCCGTGCAGGACGAAGACGAGAGGCACGAGCACTGCGAGAATCCACCAGAACCGCCGTCGGCTATACGGGCGCGTCATTGTCACGGGGGTTCGAGATGCGGGGTGGAGGTGGCGGGATCCTGACTGAATTATCGACCTCGATCGGAAGGTCCTAAAGCGCCTCCCATCGGGCGGTCATCGCAGGTCTTTTTCCTCTCGTCGAGGCTGAGTGGCCGGAACGAACTCGCCTGGAGCCTCACGCCGTGCGAGGCCTCCGCGCGACGATGTGCGGCCTCCGGCTCTTTCGAGAAATATTGAACAAACAACGGAGCTGCCTTTGCCTTATTCGCAGTCGAGACGCACCTTGCCGACAGAAAGTTGAGCCGCGTGCTGGGCTCCCAACTTGCCAGAGAAGATGATCCCGTTACAGCGTTCCCAACGAGGTGAGCGATGAAGATTACTGTTATTGGTGCGGGCAACGTCGGGGCCACGGTCGCCGACTGCATCGCTCAGAAAGACATGGTTGGCGAGGTCGTGTTGATCGACATCGTCGAAGGCCTTCCCCAGGGCAAGGCGCTTGACATCCAGGAGGCGGCTCCGATCCACGGATTCGACACCCGAGTCGTCGGCACAAACGACTACGCGGACACGGCCGGATCGGACATCTGCATCATAACGGCGGGCTCGCCGAGAAAGCCGGGCATGAGCCGCGACGACCTGCTTTCGATCAACTCCAACATCGTCCGATCCGTCACGGAGCAGTTTGTAGCTCACAGCCCGAACTCGATACTCATCATCGTATCGAATCCGCTGGACACCATGACGTACGTGGCGTACATGACGAGCGGCTTTCCGAGCAAGAGGGTGATGGGCATGGCGGGCGTCCTGGACACGGCGCGGTTCCGCGCATTCCTGGCCATGAAGCTGAATGTGTCCGTGCGAGACATTCAGACGCTCCTGATGGGTGGTCACGGCGACACCATGGTGCCGCTTCCGCGCTACACGACCGTGGGCGGAATCCCGGTCACCGAGCTTATCGATGCGGACGACCTTACGGCGATTGTCGATCGCACCAAGACGGGCGGTGGAGAGATCGTGAAGCTGATGGGCACGTCGGCGTGGTACGCGCCCGGCGCCGCGGCCGCGGAGATGGCGGAGGCAATCATCAAGAATTCGGGTCGCGTCCTCCCTGCAGCTGTGTGGCTCTCCGGCGAGTACGGTCTGAAGGACATGTTCATCGGCGTGCCGGTACGACTCGGCCGCGAGGGCGTGACGGAAGTCGTCGAGGTCCACCTCGACAAGTCCGAGAAGGCGCTGCTCGAGGCCTCCGCCGAGCACGTCAGAAGCAACCTGGAGGCGTTGACCCGGCTACAGTCGGCCTGACGGACGCGGTAATGTCTGGCCCGGCCGTGTGACGTTTCACGCAGCCGAACCGGTTGACCGCCGGACTTCGTGCGACCCGTCTTTGGGGAGGTTGAAGTAAACCGTCGTCCCCTTTTTCAGACCTTCGGAGTCTGCCCAGACCTGACCTCCGTGGGCTTCAACGATCCGCTTGACGATCGCGAGACCCAACCCGGAACCGTCGACATCGCGATCCAGCCGGTCGAAAACACCAAAGATGCGATCGAGATTTCGGGGGTCGACGCCGGAGCCATTATCCTTGACGTAGCAGAGCACGTCTCCGGGGCGCTCTGTGGCGCCGACCTCGATCCGCGGATTGCGCTGATCCCCCATGAACTTTATCGCGTTCTCGACGAGGTTCTGCATCACCTGGAGCAGTCGGATGCGATCGCCGAAGACGTAAGGGAGATCCGGTTTCACGTCGACGCTCACACCCGCCTTGACGATTCGGCCCGCGGACTGATCCACGGCGGCGCGAACGAGGGACCCCAGCGGAAAGAGCTCGGAGGGATTCACGAGTCGCCCCACGCGTGCGAGCTCCAGAAGCTCGTCGAGCAGCTGCAGCATCATGCGGGCGGCCGTGTTTATCCTATCGATAGCCTGGCCGGCACGGCGGCTGACCGACTCCCTCTCGTCCACCAGCACCTCCAGGAAACCGCGGATCGTGATGAGCGGACTCTTGAGGTCGTGCGAAACTGTCCGAGCGAATCGCTCCAGCTCGCGGTTCTTCTCCTCCAGCTCGAGGAGGAGACGCTCCCGTTCGATCTCGGCCGTTCGGCGCTCCGATATGTCTCGCACGAGTATGAGCACCGACTCCGACCGGTCGGGAACGACGCGAGCTTCGTAGTGGCGCACTCGGTCGCGCAGCTCGAGCTGGTACTCGAAGCCCCGGAGCTCGTTCGTGCGAAGAGCGGCCTTGATGGTCTTGAGCGCCCGGGTGGCGACGTTCTCCGGGAGGACTTTGTCCAGGGGCCGGCCGAGGAACCTGTCCGGGCCGGTTACGAGCTCGAAGCCGTCCGCGGGTATGAAATCGATGAACACGCCGTCGCGTGAAACCCTGAACATGGTGTCAGGGACGGCCCGTACCATGGCGCGATGATTGGCTTCGCTGTCGCGGAGCGCGTCTTCAGCGAGGCGGCGCTCGGTGATGTCGAGAAACGTCAGGACGACCCCATCCAGTAGTTGCGTGTCGGGATTCAGCACCGGCACCGCCGTATAGATGGCCCAGGAGATCTCCCCGGTCGGCCGCAGCGTGCCGAGCACAACCGGTGGTTGTTTCTGCCCCGTGGCCAGACACTTTGCGGCCGGGAACTCGTCCTTCGGGCACGTGACGCCGCTCTCGTAAACCGTCCACGGCTCCAGGTCGTTGATGTTCGCCTCGGCGAGCTGCTCGGAGGCGATGCCCAGTATCCGCTGAGCCTCGCGATTTGCCCTCAGAATCCGGCCGTCCCGGTCCACGTGGACGATTCCCCCCGGGATGGCCTCCACGATCCGGCGATTCAGTTCCTCGCTCTGACGAAGCGAGTCCTCGGCCGATTTGCGATCGGTTATGTCGCGGCCGATCGACTGGAATCCGACTACGGTACCACTCTCGTCCACGAAGGCGTGGTCCGTCCACTCCTGCCAGCGCACACCGTTATCGGTCATCACCTCGTGCACGATTCGCGACACGAGATTGTCCGGGCCGAAGGAAGCGACGTGCGTTTGCAGCTGTTCGTGCGACTCCACCGGGATGAGCGCCAGAAAGCTCGTTCCGGTCAGCTGCTCGACGGTCTTGCCGAAGTACTCTGCGTATGAGCGGTTTACGTACGTCAACGTGAAGTCAGGATCGAAGCGGCACACTAGGTCGACCTGGTCTTCCACCAGGCTGCGGTAACGCTCCTCGTTGACCCTCAGTCGTCGAATGGCGTCGCGCCGTTCCGCAAGGAGCCGATCGAGGAAGTAGACGGCCGGAAAGACCAGAAAGCTCACGAGCAGGCCTGCAATTTCCGGAAGATGAACCTCGTGCGGCTGATCGGTGGTGACCAGGGTGAGAGTCTGCCGCACGGCCATCAGAAGGATCATGACGGCCAGAAATCCAAGCCTCCAGTCCCGCTGCTGGAAGGTCAGCCGGGCAGCCCAGACGCCCGCGGCCAGGCGCAGCAGGATAGACGTTATGAGAATCGCGTCGTAGTACACCGAGGTTGCTACTTTACATTCTGTCGGCAGGCTCCGGGAAACGGCGGAAACGGGTGAGGCGTGACCGTCATCATCGACCGGTTCGAGCACGGCCCGGAGCCCTTTGGCGTGGGAATTTAACAACCAGCACTTTTCCGTTGCACCGGGAAGGGCACCATAACGATGGGGACGTACCGCACGAGCCGTGGAGGCTCGGCGTGTCCGTGGCTCTCAACCTCCTCATCACAATCACGGAGGTCGTAGGCGGGCTCCTTTCGGGCAGCCTGGCACTGCTCTCGGACGCCGTGCACAACTTCGGGGACACCACCTCGTTGGCCGTCAGCTACTTCGCACAGAGTTACGGCAAAAAAGAAGCTAATCTTCGTAAAACGTTTGGCTACAAACGAATAGAGGTCATAGCGGCATTCTTCAATCTGATCGTGCTGGCCCTGATCTCGCTGGTGCTCATCAAGGAGGCGGCCGAACGCCTGATCGACCCGCAGCCCATACGGGGCGGCCTGATGCTGGTCGTCGCCACGGTTGGACTGCTGGCGAACCTGGCGACCGCCCTCCTTCTCCACCGCGACTCCCGGCACAGCCTTAACGTCCGGTCGGCGTACCTGCACGTTATCTCGGATGCAGCCTCGTCCGTCGGGGTGGTCCTCGGGGCTGCGCTCATCATCAAGTTCAACGCACTGATCGTTGACCCGCTGATCACGATCGCCATCGCCGTGTTCATTCTCTATCAGGTCTACCACATGCTTCGGGCCAGCGCGGACATCCTCATGAACAGTGTACCGCCCGACGTCGACGTCGAACGCGTCGTTCGGGCCATGGAGGGTGTCGAGCTCGTTCAAGACGTGCACCACGTACATATCTGGAGTCTTGATGAGCAGACGGTCGCGCTTGAAGCTCATGTCGTCATAGACACCGAGAGCGTGGGAGACATGAACCAGGTGAGAGCTCAGACGAAGGCGCTGCTGGCCGAGTCCTTCGGCATCACCCATTCGACGCTCGAGCTGGAGATCGGCGGCCCCGACTGCTTGCCACCCGAGAACTGCCTTTGATTCGCGCATGAAATACGCATCCACGCATCGAAGACTTCCAAACCCGACCTGAGTCCTGACATGTCCTTTGTGATCGCCCTCGACCAGGGCACTACCAGCTCGCGGGCCGTTGTCTACGACCGAGCAGGGACGGTCGTCGCTTTCGCCCAGCGGGAGTTCGAGCAGATCTTCCCGCATCCCGGGTGGGTAGAGCACGACGCCGCTGAAATATGGGAGACGCAGATCGGGGTCGCGCGCGAGGTCCTTTCCGGGGCCGGGATTGATTGGCCGGACGTTGCCGCGATCGGGATCACGAACCAGCGTGAGACGACGGTCGTCTGGGACCGAGAGACGGGCAGGCCGGTCCACAACGCGATCGTGTGGCAGGACCGACGAACCGCGCAGATGTGCGAGCAGCTGGTTGCTCTCGGCCTCGAGTCGATGTTCCGAGAGAAGACCGGTCTCCGGCTCGACCCCTACTTCTCAGGAACGAAGCTGCGGTGGATACTGGACGAGGTCGACGGGGCGCGCGATCTCGCCGATGCCGGCAGGCTGGCCTTCGGCACGGTCGACTCGTGGCTGGTGTGGAATCTGAGCCGGGGCTCGCGGCACGTCACCGACGTCTCCAATGCATCCCGGACGCTGCTGCTGAATATTCGAAGCGGCCAGTGGGACGACGATCTTCTTGCCGCGCTGGAGATCCCGCGCAGCGTCCTGCCCGAAGTCGTACCCTCGAGCGGAATCGTCGCCGAGGCCGTACCGCCTGCTGCTTCCGCCGCCGTCCCGATCGCCGGGATAGCCGGCGACCAGCAGTCGGCGCTCTTCGGCCAGATGTGCCACCGCGCGGGTATGGCCAAGAACACGTACGGTACGGGATGCTTCATGCTCAAGAACACCGGGCACGTGCCGGTCGTCTCGAACCATGACCTATTGACGACGGTTGCGTGGCAGGCCGGCGGTGCGCTCGAGTACGCGCTCGAGGGCAGCGTCTTTGCCGGAGGTGCGGTCGTGCAATGGCTCAGGGACGGGCTCGGAATCATCAAAGCAGCCCCGGACGTGGAGGCTCTCGCGGCGAGCGTCGAACACAGCAATGACACGTTCCTCGTCCCGGCTTTCACCGGGCTCGGCGCACCACACTGGGACCCCCACGCCCGCGGGACCATCACCGGGCTGACGCGCGGAACGACGGCCGGCCACCTGGCTCGGGCAGCACTCGAATCGATTGCATTCCAGTCGGCCGAACTTCTGGCTGCGATGGAGGCCGACGCCGGAGGCGCATCGCCCGTCACCGAGCTGAGAGTCGACGGCGGAGCAGCGCGGAACGACCTGCTCATGCAGATTCAGGCCGATCTATTGCAGATTCCGGTCGTTCGGCCTACGGTCGCCGAGACGACCGCTCTGGGGGCGGCGTATCTCGCCGGTCTGGCCGTCGGCTACTGGAGGTCCGTCGACGAGATCGACTCGATGTGGCAGATCGACAGAGTGTTTGAGCCTTCGATGTCGACCGACGAGGTGGCCTACCGCATGGGCCGCTGGCGGGCCGCGGTGGCCCGATCGCTCGGCTGGGCGAATCAGAAAAGCGAGGCCGAAGATGAATCGTGACGAGATGGTGGAGCGAATCCGGTCGTCGGATTCGCCGTGGGACATGCTGGTGATCGGCGGCGGCGCTACCGGCCTCGGCGTGGCGGTCGAGGCCGCGTCGAGGGGCTACCGCACGTTGTTGCTGGAAGGATCCGACTTCGCGAAGGGAACGTCAAGCCGATCTACGAAGCTGGTCCACGGCGGCGTCCGCTACCTGCGTCAGGGAAACGTCACACTGGTCCTCGAGGCGCTGAAGGAACGGGGCAGGCTGCTGCGAAACGCCACCCACCTCGTGCACGATCTCCCGTTTGTGGTCCCGGTCTACGACTGGTGGGAAGGCCCTTTCTACGGAGTGGGACTGCGCCTGTACGATCTCCTCGCCGGACGCGAGGGCTTCGGCGCGTCACGGAATCTGAGTCGTGAAGAAACGCTGGAACGACTTCCGACGATCGAGCCGGAGGGCCTAAAGGGCGGCGTGGTGTATTTCGATGGACAGTTCGACGACGCCCGACTCGCGATCAACCTGGCCCAGACGGCCGTCGACCTCGGCGCCACGGCTGTGAACTACTTCCCGGTGGTGGGTCTTACGCACCACGCCGGCCTCCTCGATGGTGTTCTCGCGAGGGACGCCGAGAGCGGAGAGGAGCACGAGATCAGGGCCCGAGTGGTGATCAACGCCACGGGAGTGTTCACCGACCGCATCCGGCGAATGGACGACGAGACTGTGCGGCCTATGGTCCGGGCGAGCCAGGGTGTCCACGTTGTCGTGGACTCCACCTTCATGCCGGGAGATTCGGCGATCATGGTCCCGGAGACGGATGACGGGCGCGTGCTGTTCGCGATTCCCTGGCATGATCGGGTTGTCATCGGGACCACGGACACGCCGGTGCCCGAGCCTTCGCTCGAGCCAAGGCCGCTTCCCGAAGAGCTCGACTTCATCCTTCAGCACGCCGCGCGTTACCTGACCAGGGATCCGGCCCCGGAGGATGTGCTCTCGACGTTCGCCGGGCTGAGACCCCTGGTCCAGTCATCCAGCGAGGGCGACACGGCCGAGATCTCTCGGGACCACACGGTTCATATCTCACGCTCGGGCCTCGTAACGATCACCGGCGGCAAGTGGACGACCTATCGCAAGATGGCCGAGGACACGGTCGACCGCGCCGCGATTCTCGGAAGGCTGGATGAGCGGCCTTGCGCAACGCGTGAGATGCGGCTGCACGGATGGGTTCAGCCGCCGCCCGATGAGCACAGCCGCTTCTCGGAGTACGGCGCTGACGCAAGCCGCGTCAGAGAGGTGTGCCAGGAAGTCGCCGGCGGGCTCGAGCCCCTCCACGAGCGCCTGCCATATGCCCGGGGGGAGGTCACGTATACGGTACGGTACGAGATGGCTCGAAAGCTCGAGGACGTGCTGTCCCGACGACTGCGTGCGCTGCTGCTGGACGCCCGTGCGAGTGCCGAGGCCGCTCAAACGGCAGCGCAGGACATGGCGGCCGAGCTCGGCTGCGACGCCGACTGGGTGAAGAAGGAGGTGGCCGACTATCGTCGGCTGGCGCAGGGATACGTCATCCCCGGACGCGGTGAAGACCCGGGTCGTGCGGACTAGCTGGAGGCGAGCACCTGGTCCATCATCCGGAACAGCTGCTGCTTCGTGAATGGCTTGCCGATGTAGCCGTCGAAGCCGGCCTGCAAGAACCGCTCGCGGTCACCCGGGAGCGCGTAGGCGGTCACGGCGACAATCGGCGTCTCCGCGTATCCGGGCAGCTTCCGGATCTTCAGCATGACGTCCACGCCCGTCTCGTCCTCTCCGAGGTTGATATCCATGAGGATGGCATCGAACTGCGTGGCGGTCGCCTGCTCTACTGCCGACTTGCCGTTGCTGGCCGTTGAGACCTCGCATCGTGTGCTCAGCAGATGCTGCAGCAGGATGAGCATGTCCGGGTTGTCTTCGACCGCCATCACCCGGGGCTTCTGACCGGTAGCCTCGGTCGGCGCGGCGGGCTGGTCGAGCCTTCGCTCGCGAACGGCCGTGTCGGCCTCGGCGGACTGCACTGTCCCGGTGGCCGCCGTGCCCGTTTCCGGAGCCGGCGCATCGATGACGCCGGGCAGCAGCACGGTTACGATCGTGCCCTTGCCCAGCTCGCTCGCCACGTCGATGCTTCCGCCCATCAGATCCACGAGGCGGCGCGTGATGGTCAGACCTAGGCCCACGCCGTCGTAGCTGTGGGCAGAGTTCGGCTCCTGGGCAAAGGCGTCGAACATGAGAGGCCTGAATTCCGCCCTGACGCCCGGACCGGTGTCCGAGACGCGGATCTCGAGTCCGGATCCCACGGCGGACACGTCCATCTCGACGGAGCCGTCGTCCGTAAAGCGGATGGCGTTCTCGAGGAGGTTGTGCACGATTCGGTCCAGCGCCGTCCGGTCGAGGGTAGCGGAGAGCTGATTCGAAGAGTAGCGGATCCGGACGTCGAGCTTCTTATCCTCAGCCGTCCGGCGCAGTCCACCGATTTCTTCTTCGATCTGCTGAACGACATTCACGTCCTCCAGGTGCAGCTGATAGTTGCCCTCCTCGAGCATACTGAGGTTCAGGATGGAGTTGAGGGCGTCCATCAACCTCTTTCCACTCCGCTCGATGAAGTCCAGGAACCGCTGGTGGCGGTCCGTCAGCTCCTCCTGCAGTATGGACGCGAACCCGACAATGGCCGCGAGAGGCGTGCGGATTTCGTGCGACAGGTTCTTGAGCACCGTCGACTTCATGACGCTGAGCTGTTCAGCGTCTTTCAGGGCGGTCTGCAGTTTGACCAGCTCCGCTTCGAGGCGCGCGGTCTGTTCCGAGTGTTCTTTTGACGGGGCGGCGCCCCCGATCGGTGCTCTATCCGTCTGCTGCATGGACAGTGGGAGATGTAGTGGTCTTCGTCGGCCGGGCGGGCGTCGACAAACGCGGCAGCACTGCGCTGCATCGCGATCCGTCGAGCCGGTGGTACCAACCGTCAGGGCAACAAGAATCTGGCTTCAGTATCGGCGGACGAGGCCCGAACAAAAGCCCGTGGAGGCAAAAGCGCGGCAGCCCTGCGTACGACCCCGGGTGTGCCGAGAATCACGCCACCGGCTTCCGAAAAACGAGGAAATGCTGCTGTGGGAGGTCTCTCCTCGTAGTGACCCACGTCAGACCGACGAATTCCATCTCCCTGATGGCCTGTGCCTCGGTCAGGCGGTGGATCGGAAGGAGCGGCAGGGTCTCGTCCTCGCCGCGGTATTCGACCAGAACGACTCGGCCGCCCGGCACGAGCGACTCGACGACGCGCGTCATCATCTCGTACGGGTGATAGAACTCGTGGTACGAGCCCACGATGAGCGCCACGTCAACGGTTGACGGCGGAAGCTTCGGGTCGTCCACGGTACCCTCGATGACCTGCACGTTACGGACGTTCTCTTCTGCGACGCGACGACGAATCATCTCCAGCATCTCGGGCTGTATGTCCACCGCCAGGACGCGACCGTGCGGCACCTGCGGCGCCAGTCGGAAGGTGTAGAATCCCGTGCCGGCGCCGATATCGGCTACCACGTCGGCGGGTCGAAGCTCCAGCGCGGCGACAAGCCGGTCCGGAAACTCGGCCTGATCTCTGGTGGGCCGCTCGAGCCAATCGGCCACCTCTGCGTGGGCACGGACCCTAGGTATCTCGCGGCCGAGGTAGATGCGGCCCGTGCTCAATGTGTCCGCGGTCGACTTCGTCCGATAGTGGCCGGCCGACGGTGAGTCGCCCCGATCGGCGCAACCCGCCAGCAGCACAGTGGCCGCCGCCGCGCACAACAGCATTCCTCGCCGCGTACGGCGTGATGTAGCGATGAGAGTCGGGATCTTTGTCATAGGCTCGCCGCGGCGCCGGCCTGTCCGTTGAACGGCACGAAGATAAGACGCCGCCGGGACCTCAATCTTACTTAAGAAGGGGTGCACGCAGTCGATTTTTTGCCTTGTAGGTCTACGACGTTCGCCTGAAGCCGGAACAACCAGGCCGCGCAGGATGCGGCGCAAAGCATGAGTCGGAACAGATCGCTCAAGTTCGGCGGACTCCGCGGCAAGTTTATGCTGTTCAGCGGAGCACTGCTGATGGTGGTAGCCACAGCGCTGACACTCATCAATTTCCTCAGCCAGCAACGGTTGATTTCCGACCGCGCGAGCGAAAAGGCGCAGTCGATCGCCCGCGTGCTGCGTGCGTCAGCCTGGGAGGAGCTTCAGAAGCAGAGCGAGGATGGCCTGCGCCGGCACCTTTCCCCTCTCCTTTCGCTGGTGGACGTCGACTATGTCTACGCATTCGACAGCCACGGGCGTGTGCTTTCCGACGGAACGCCCGACAATCGTTTTCACGCGATCATTCTGAAGGATGACCTGAGCCTGAACGCAGCCGCGGCCAGAAGCCAGCTGATCCAGTCCTTCGGGGACGTCATGGACGTGACGGAACCGGTAATTGCCGGCGACACGTATTTCGGAGGCGTCCGAATCGGATACTCAATGAGCCGCATCCGCGCGGAGATCCAATTCCTGCGCAACCTCAGCATTGGGATCGGCGCGTTCTTCGCGCTGGTGGGCGTGTTTCTTTCCTACCTGTTCGTAGTCCGCATCACCGGCCCGCTGGACCAGCTGCGGCGGGCAACCGAACAGATCGCGGACGGAGAGTTCGACCAGAGCCTGCAGGTGAGCTCGCGCGACGAGCTGCAGATCCTTGCTGAAGCGCTCAACGACATGTCTACCTCGCTCAAGTCATCTCACGAGGCGCTCGTCCGGGCGAAAGACTACACCGACAACATCATGACGTCCATGATCGACATGCTGATCGTGACCGATCTGCAGGGCGTCATCACAACGACGAACAAGGCGGCGCAGTACATTCTCGGCTACCCGGAAGAGAAGCTCTCCGGGATGCACGTCCACAAGGTAATCCCGACCTTCCCGTTCGCTCTGATCGATCCGTCTTCGCCGGACAGCGGCACGCTGGCAGGAATCGAGACGACGTTCCTCGCACACGACGGTCGTGAGATACCGACCTCGTTCTCCGGGGCCGTGATGTACGACGCCCAGGATCAGCCAGCCGGTTTCGTCTGTGTCGCCCAGGACGTAACGGGGCGCAAAGAGTCCGAGCGGGCTCTGCGGATGCGGGCGATCCAACAGGCCGCCATCGCGGAGCTGGGCCAGCTCGCCCTCTCGAGCCCGAGCGTCCAACAGGTCATGGATGAGGCCGCCCGCCACGTCGCCGAGACGCTCGAGGTCTCCCACAACTCCGTCTGCGAGTACCTCGAGGACAAGGATGCGTTTTTCGTTCGTGCCGGGTTCGGTTGGCCCGAGGGAATCGTAGGCAAGGAGTGGGTCAGCGCGAGCACCGATACGCAGGTCGGCTACACCATGTACGTGAATCGCCCCGTCGTGATGGAAAACCTTCACGAAGAGGGTCGCTTCAAGGGCGGAGAGATCATGCACAGGCACGGTCTCGTGAGCGGTGCTACGGTCCTCATCCACGGCAAGGACTCGGCATGGGGGGTTCTTGCGGCGCATACGCATAACCCGCGGACATTCACCGACGACGATATCAACTTCCTGCAGGCGATCGCGAACGTCGTTTCGACGGCGATCGAACGGCACCGCCAGGAGGAGGCTCTGATCGAGGCCAAGCTCCAGGCCGAGGAGATGTCGCGACTGAAGTCGTCGTTCCTCGCCAACATGTCGCACGAAATCCGAACGCCGCTCACGATCATGATCGGGTACTCGGAGGCGCTGACCGAGATGGTGCCCGACGAGATGAGGCAGTTTGCCGAGCGCATCGAGCAGGGCGGGCACCGGCTGCTGGAGACGCTGAACTCCGTGCTCGACCTGTCGAGACTGCAGGCCAAGGAGATGAAGCTCAATCTCGAGGACACGGATCTCGCGACCGAGGTGGACAGCGCCCTTGAGATGCTTCGAGACATGGCGGCGGAGAAGGGGCTCGAGCTTCGATACTCGACCCCAGACGATCTGCCGACGGCCCGTATTGATCGTCCGTCGCTGCACCGCATCATCAACAACCTCGTCGGCAACGCCATAAAGTTCACCGACAGAGGCCATGTGGACGTGACGCTGACCGAAGACCGGACCCGCATCCGAATGACGATTGCCGACACGGGGGTCGGCATCAGCCCCGAGTTCCTGCCGCACCTGTTCGACGAGTTCAAGCAGGAGTCGACCGGCGAGGCGCGGTCCCACGAGGGTTCCGGCCTGGGCCTTGCGATCACGAAGCAGCTCATCGAGATGCAGGGAGGCCGCATCTCCGTCGAAAGCGAGAAGGGCGTTGGAACGCAGTTCTCGATCTGGTTCCCCGTCGTCGCCGGCAGCAAGCGACCGGGCGGCGAGGGCATGGAGGAGCGCCCTGCGGCAGACCGGCCCCCGGCAGCCCGCCGCGCCGGTGCCGGCACCCGCCACGCCCTTGTACTGGACGACAGCCTCGAGACCAGCGAGCTGATCCGGTTCTTCCTCGAGCCGTACTTCGAGTCGACGGGTGCCCAATCGGCCGACGAGGTCTTCGCGAGCACCTGGGAGAAGAGGTTCGACGTCGTATTGCTCGACATCAATCTCGGTGACGAGGAGTGGTCCGGGCTCGACGTGCTGGCCGTACTCCGCAAACTGCCGGAGTATGAAAAAACGCCGATTATCGCCGTGACCGCCTACGCCTTGCCCGGCGACGAGGCACGGTTCGTCGGGGCCGGCTTTGACGGCTACGTCTCCAAGCCGTTCGTGCGAGGGAAGCTCCTGGCCGAACTGGAGCGTGTCATCGGTCCCTTCATGGAAGAAGAGGACCGCAAGGCGGCCGCCCCGAAAGCGGAGGATCCGTCCGTCGTCTAGACGGCGCTACACACTTCCCGGATTCTACGTCAAGCATCCCGGGTGGGCTTTACCTTAAGCCCTCCCCTCTGTATGTTGCGGGCGCTTATCTCCGCGGCATGGGCATCTAGCGCGGAACGACCCTAAAGCCCGTCCACAGCAACGTAAGACTCGGCTCAAATGCCCCCGACGATGCGCCGAGGCGTCCGCCGTGCGCTCCTCGCGGCCTGTGTATTTCTCTGCTTCGCGGGAGAGGTCCGGGCTCAGGGCGCCCCGTTCGAGGAAGCCGTGATCGACATTGGAAACGTCGGCATTACGATCACCAATGCGGGTTTCGTGGGCAAGGCGCAGGTCAGAAACAGCCCCACCGGTCCCCCATCGTTCGAGTATCCGCTCGACACGGGCGTCGAGCACCTTTTCGAGGCCGGGCTGTGGATCGGCGCGGTGCGATCCGACGGCATCATCACGGTTCGGACCGGCGCCGTCACGGCGTCCACCGGGTACACCCCCGGAGGCACCGGCTACGAGTTCGCCCAGCTGACGCCGATCCTCGAACGTTCGACGCTTCCGACCCAGGACGCATTCAACGCTCGGGCCGTCAGCCACCAGGATTTCCTGGCGTCCTTTGCCGACACCGCCGCCGTGCTGCCGGGCACGTTCATCGAGATGCCCGACGTCCAGGGACAGATCGGCGCGCTGGTCAACGTGAGCACCTACGCGTGGAACTTCCCGTTCACCGAGTACTTCGCGATCCTCAACTTCGACATCGTCAACATCAGCGACGCGGCGTGGGACAGCGTGCACGTCGGCATGTATCACGACCTGGTGGTCCGCAACGTCAACACCACGAACGACGCCGGCGGCGCTTTCTTCAACAAGAACGGGCTCGGGTGGGTTGACAGTCTTCACGCATCGTACGCCTTCAACGCCGGCGGCGGCGAGGAGACGGTGAACACGTACGGCGCGATTTCTTTTCTGGGCGCCGAGTGGCGCGATCCGCAGACGGGTCAGAAGAGGTTCTTCCATCCGAAGATCGCCGACGAGTACCTGGCGGACGGCTACGCAGCACCGGTCGTCAATTTCCGGTGGTGGTCATTCAGCGG
>JBFGEP010000022.1:0-14230 GCA_041580055.1 Rhodothermales bacterium
CGCACACGACTTCGACGTCCTGGTCGCTGTCGGCGGTGACGGCACGGTCAACGAAGTGGCACGCGGGATCCTCGACTCGAACGCATCGCCGGACATGTCTGTGGCTCCGTTCGGCAGCGGAAACGACTTTGCCAAAGTGCTGGGAATGCCTGCCCGCCCGGAGCAGGTCGCCGAGGCAGTTCTCGGGTCAGAGGCTCGGCGACTGGACGTCGGTCGACTGAAGACGCGCGGTCCGGGCGGCGACGACAAGGCGGTGTTCGTGAACGCCGTGGGAATCGGCTTCGACGGGCTCGTGGCAGAACGCGCCCGGCAGAGCAACAAGGTCCGGGGGGTGGTCGGCTATCTCTACGTGGCGCTCAGGACTCTCATCGAGTGGGACTATCCGCATGTCGACGTGGTCGGAGATGAGGCGGTGACGTTCCGTGGTCCGGCCCTGCTGGTGACAGCGGGAAACGGCACCTGCTCGGGCGGCGGCTTCTATCTCACGCCTCTGGCCGATCCCGGAGACGGTCGGCTGGACCTGTGCGTCATCGGCCGGCCTACCCTTCCGGGGATCGCCCGATTGCTGGCAGGTCTTCTTCGAGGGAAACACCTGGGTCACGAGTCCGTCCGGTATCACCAGGTCCGCCGGGTGGCCATCGAGTCGGAGACCGGCCTGTTCGTTCACGTCGATGGAGAGATTGTGACGGGCGATGCCCGAGGTGTAACGATTGAGATCGAGCCCGCGGCACTGAACGTTCGCGCTCCGTTTTAGGCCGCCCTTCACGGCTCCGCATCCGCCGCCTTATCTTCCGAAGTCGCCAGAGCGAAATCGGAGGAAATGGACAGAGCAGAGGAAGACCGGATTGTCGAGCGGCTCGTACGTGACTACGCGGGCCGGCTAGGACTGGACCCGCCTGCCGGAGCTCAGGAGACGCTTCAGAGGATGGTGGTCGCGGGTGCCAGCCGTTTCGGCTATCGGGCGGACCGCCGCGAGGATGCCGGATTCGACGCCTGCTCGCTGGCAGCTCCGCTCGCGCGCATGATCGATCATACAGCTCTCAAACCGGAGACTACCGAGGACCAGATTCGGAGGCTCTGCGATGAAGCTAGAAGGTATTGCTTCGCGTCCGTGTGTGTGAATCCATGTCACGTTCCGCTTGTGTCGGAGCAGCTGCGAGGCAGCGCCGTCGAGGTATGCACCGTCGTGGGCTTTCCGTTCGGTGCGAACCGAACCGCGACCAAGCGCCTGGAGGCGGGACTGGCTATCGAGGATGGCGCGACAGAAATCGACATGGTGCTGAACGTCGGGTTCCTCAAGAGCGGCCGGTACGATGATGTTGAGGCCGACATCCGTGGCGTAGTTGAAGAGGCGCGGCAACGGGTGCGTACGTCAACGTCGCGGAACGCCGTCGTGAAGGTCATACTGGAAACCGCCCTGCTGACGGACGAGGAAAAGGTCATCGCGTGCGTTCTGGCTCAGAACGCCCACGCAGACTTTGTGAAGACGTCGACCGGTTTTGCCAGTGGGGGCGCGACCGCGCGGGACGTCGCTCTGATGCGGAGGGTGGTCGGACAGTCGATGGGCGTGAAAGCTTCGGGCGGCGTCAGATCCAAGGAGGACGCCGAGAGTATGATCGCTCATGGCGCGTCGCGGATAGGCGCGAGCGCCTCTGTCGAGATCGTCAAGGGCATGGTGGGAAAACAACCTTACTGAGGGTGCGATATGAGCGTGTTTGGGGCACGAACCGTGACAATCCTACAGGTGGCCCTGGGCGGGCTGCTGTTGGCTGCGTGCTCAGGTCCGGCGCGGGTCACCGATGACGATACGAAAGACCTCGAGTACTATCTGGACCATATCGACCAGTACGAGGACTTCGACGAGACGTCGTACATCGAGCCGCCCCCGGTGTCAACCACCGATATCGAACATGACGTGCCCGAAATGCTGATGTCCGGCTCAGCCTCGGACGAGTCGCGCACGCTGGAAACGGTCGAGGGCTTTCGCATCCAGATTCACTCGTCGCTGGACAAGGAGGGTGCCGTGTCCGCGGAGGAGAGGGCGAAGGCGTGGTGGTCGTCGCTGAGGGCGGATGCCCGGCCGGCGAGCATGGCCACGGACGTGCTGCCGGTCTACCTCAAGTACGTGCAGCCGTACTATCGGGTGCGTGTCGGGAATTTTGCGACGAGGGAGGAAGCGGAGGTTGCGCTGGGCCTAATCTCCCAGCGTTTTCCCAGGGCGTTCATCGCGATCGACACCGTGACCGTCTGGCGATAACGGTCCCGGTGCACTGATCGCGACTCGAAGGCTGCCGCTGGCTCTAGAAGATCTTCGCTGCGAGTGCCAGCACGACGGCAAAGCCTACGAAGGCTGCGATGACCATGGCGACCTCGATGGACAGCCTGACACTGCCCTGGTCGTCTCTGCGGGTCTGCGAAACCTGTACGTTGTAGTCCATCATGGCCGTAGGTCGGAGATGTATGATGAAGGTCCTATAAAGGTCTATCCCAAAGATGATGCCCGATTCCCTTCTCACGACCCCAGTTGTCTGTTTTCGTCTCTCAACGGCCTGCGTGGCCACCCGGAGCCCCCTATCCGGGCAATTCCGGGAGGTTCTCCCATTAACGGACGGATAGACGGATGGACATTTATCGGCCCGTGACGTAGAACCCGGTGAACAAGAGGGCGCCATTTTCGGCACAAAAGTCGCAATGCTGCGGAATTTCTTTCCGCGCTGCGGCCTGAGGGCGGAGGTGACTATGACAGCAGAAAACGCTGAGGATTGGACCAGCCGGCACGATCTTGCGATGGTTTACATCGCCTGCATGCACGGAGGTGACGAGGAGATCGATCCGGCGGAGGAGGAGCGGATCATGAAGCTCATGCGGGCCCGTTACCCCGACGCTCCGGACGAGGACGTCGACCGGATCTGTCGGCGAGCCCTGCTGGCCTATCTGGGCAGCTCGGGGCAGGAACTGCTGATGGCGTCGATTCAGTCGATGGCCGAAGACCTACCCACCAGCGAGAGAGTGAAGATCGTCCGCGAGCTATCTCAGATCGCCTCAGCCGACGGCTTGATCTTCCCCGGCGAAGCGAACTTCATTTCCACCGTCGCTAATCTCTGGGGGATCCGGCGCCATCTTTCAGGCGACTAGCCGCGAACATGGCTGCGCCGACAATTCCCGCGCGATTACCCAGTTCAGCGATCTTCATCTCGGCGTCCGACTTCAGGTAGTCGAAGTAGTGGCTGGCCTTGCCCGGGTTGCTGATTCCGCCGCCGAGGATGATCACGTCCGGACCGACAAGGAACTCGATATGGTCCAGGTAGTGCTGAAAGCGCCTGGCCCACTTCTTCCACGTCAGCTTGTCGCGCTTCCTCGCGCTGTCGGCGGCGTAGCGCTCGCCGTTCCGACCACGGACGCGAACATGACCGAACTCGGTGTTCGGAATAAGGACTCCGTCAAGGAAGAGCCCGGAGCCGATGCCGGTTCCGACCGTCAGTACCAGCACGAGATGCTTCTGATGGCGCGCCGCGCCGTGCGTGATCTCGGCGATGCCCGCTGCGTCCGCGTCGTTCACAACAAATACCGGGCTGCCGATCCGATCAGATAGTCCCTGTTCGATGTCGTAGCCCAGGCAGCTCTTGTCGATGTTTGAGGCCGTACGCACTACGCCGTGTTTGATGCGCGCAGGAAACGCGCACCCCACCGGCCCGTCCCACTCGAAGTAAGACACAAGCTTCTCCACGGCCTTGCCGATTCTCTTTGGCGTCGCAGGCTGGGGCGTTCGCAGGCGATGACGGTCCGCCGTCAGCTCGCCGGTGGTGATATCCACGGGAGCTCCCTTAATACCTGATCCGCCAATGTCTACGCCCAGAATTTCCAAAATGCTTGCCTCCTCAGTCTGGAGTGTCCCAAGGGGAACTCCACCCCATGTAGTGAACGTGAAAGTTTGGCAGAGCCGCGCCGGAGACCGAGATTGCCGCCGGGGCCACTCAACCTGAAACCTCTGAACATGAAATCTAAGCTACTGGTCGTCGCGATCCTGCTTTCGGTGGGTATCGGCGCATGTCAGTGTTCGGACAAGCCCGAGGTGGGCCCGGTGGAGGAGTCCGCCGAGGGGCGGTAGTCCGATTCGCGCCTGACCCGCGCTTTCGACCGGGTTCTGGCACAGAAGATTGCAATGCACATCCCCGAGGACAAGATCGAAGACATCCGCTCCGCGTCGGACATCGTCGACGTGGTGAGCGACTACGTCCGCCTGAAGAAGCGGGGGTCAAATTTCGTTGGACTGTGTCCCTTCCACAACGAAAAGACCCCGTCGTTCAACGTCAATCCGCGGATGCAGATCTACAAGTGCTTCGGTTGCTCGGAGGGGGGCGACGTGTTTCAGTTCGTGAAGCAGGTCGAGAAGGTCGAGTTTCCCGAGGCGGTTCGGATTCTGGCGGGACGCGCGAACATCGATCTTCCGGAAGAGGATCGCGACTCGCGTCAGGCGACAGAGTGGGAGTCGATCCATCATGCGCTGCGATTTGCCGCGAGGTTCTTCCACGACACCCTGATCGAGAGCGATGAGGGGAGTGGCGCGCGAACGTACCTCGCAGAGCGCGGCGTTTCCGATAGCTCAATCCGACGGTTCGGGTTGGGTTTCGCGCTCGACTCGTGGGATGGCCTGCTGCGGGCCGCGGAGAAGGCGCAGCTCTCCGACGAGATTCTGCTGAAGGCCGGCCTTGTGATTCCTCGCGGTGAGAACGAGGGCTTCTACGACCGCTTCCGGGGTCGGGTCATGTTTCCGATTCTCTCGCATGTGGGGAAGGTGCTCGGATTCGGAGGTCGTGTGCTCCGGCACGAGTCTGATCAACCAAAGTACATCAACTCTCCCGAGACGCTCGTCTATCACAAGAGCCGGGTACTATACGGCCTGTACCAGGCGCGCCAGGAGATCCGACGCAACGAGGAAGTCTATCTCGTCGAAGGATATACCGATGTCGTTGCACTGAATCAGGCCGGCGTGGAGAACGTGGTGGCGTCGAGCGGCACCGCGCTGACACGTGAACAGATCGAACTGCTGCAGCGCTACTGCAAGCAGGTCATCTTGCTGTTCGACTCGGACTCCGCAGGGGCGACCGCAGCCGTGCGAGGTATCGACCTGATCCTGGAGTCGGGCCTGTCGGTGTATGTCGTCTCTTTGCCGGATGGCGAGGACCCGGACTCGTTCGCCCGAGCGGCGGGTGGAGAAGCGTTCCGTGCCTACTGCAAGGAGCATCGCAAGGATTTTGTGGAGTTCAAATACGAATACGGCCGGTCGGTGCTCGACGACCGGCCGGAGTCGATCGCCCGTCTTCAGCGCAGCGTCGTCCGGTCCGTTGCGGCCATCCGCGACCCACTGCTGCAGGAGACGTACCTCCGGCGCGCGGCGTTTGTGATGGGGGTGCCCGACATCCGGCTTCACGAGGTGCTCTCCGGCATGCGGTCCACGGGCAGGTCGAGCGCGCGTCGAGCCGCACGAAGGATCGTGCCCGGGTCCGAGCAGGTTTCGCGACCCGCCGAAGGAGGGGAGATGGAGGCCATGCCGCTGGCGGAAGACCCACTGCCGGAGGAGAAGACGCTGATCCGGCTCATGCTCGACCGTGGAGCTCCGATGGTTGAGTTCATACTGGGCCACATGTCGTTGAACGAGTTCACGGACGGGCCCAGCCGCGAGATCGCTTCCAGCCTGATGGAGATGTACGAATCCGGTGCTGTTGACCGCGATCGGATTCTCGATGGCAGCTGCGGAGCCGGTGCAAGGGAGCTGGCTGCCGAGGTGCTCGTCGACCGCTTAGAGGTGTCCGAGAACTGGGAGAAGAGGCAGAATATCCCCGTACCCCGCCTCAACGAGGATGCCTATGAGGCGGCGTCCAGCGCGATGACGCTGCTGAAGCTGGACCGCGTTGACGATGTCGTGTCGCAAACGCGACGCACGATCTATGACCAGTCACAACAGGGAAACGACGTTCGCGGTCTGCAGGAGGAGCTTATGAAGCTTCTGGACGTGCGACGCGCTGTCGAAAATCGGGAGTTCTTGTCGAACTTCGAGGGGGCTCCCGAAGATCAGTAGTACTTACGCAGCCGGTCCCTGTCCCGTGTCCGGTACGTCTTCGGAATCCAGTAGCTGTCGAGGCTCGCATCGGGGCCCTTCGTGAGCGGGTCTTTGCCGAGTGCGCGCATCAGGAGACCGATAGGGGTGATGACCAGGAAAAAGACAATCGTCAGAATGACCCGCGTCATCACGAAACCGAGCGCGATCGCCAGTGCCATCCAGACCTTGTAGACGGGTCGAAGCGCGGTCGGTGCAAGGGCGGCGAGTCCCAGAAACACGGCCGCTGTCCCCCCGATCACTGACGTGGCGGTCGTCAGGGTGAATCCTCGTCTCCACAGGATGATGCCGCCGATGACCAGGAGCACGGCAGCCATCAGCACGCCAAACTTGCGGAGTTCCGTGCGGCCGGTCTGCAGTTCGGCGAGCTCGGAGCGAAGCACCTGGATCATGTGCGAAGGCGTCAGGGCGTGGTCGCGGGCCTGAATTCGTCCTGTGGTGTATTGGCGACGATGTCAGGCGGCTGGGCGGGTAGGCGTTGCCGACCCCGGGCGGCAGGCACCACACGTGCCAGCCGGGCGAAGTGATCCGAGGCCCAGACCCGCTCGTGGAGCCTCGCTACGTCGCGCAGCGTGCGGCGGTACAGCGACGGCGACGCAGCCGCAGCCTCCTCCAGGTGTCTGACGACCTGCTGGAGTCGCGCCCGGTTCTCGAAGGTGAACCCGAAGGTCTGGACGTCCTCGACGAGGTCAGCGTATAGCTGATCCCAGATCGTGAGAGGCTCGTCCACGATGTCGAACGTATGCCGGTCGTAGCGCACTACCGCGTCGTAGTCGATTGCCTCGACGCCGCGCGACCTGAGCTCTGCTGCGGCCCCGGATGGCAGGAAGAACCTCACGGGCATCTCTTCCGAGGCGGGTGTCGCCACAAGGAAGACGTCGCCGGTCTCCGGTAGCGTCCCGGCCTCGCTGGCGCGAGGAATATTGAAATGGGGGTTCAGCTGTCGGAAGCGTTCGTACAGCGAGCCATCGGCGGCGGAGCGCCAGTGCAGTCGCTCGTCCGCTCCGTCGATGTTGTGAAGCAGCTCGCTCAAGAACATGGACTCGCCGGAGCGCAGCTGAAGCTGCTCCACGAACACGGTAGCCGTCGTGTCGATGACGAGGTCCTCGGCTGCTCTGAGTGACGCGTAGAGCGTCGGGATGTATCCGCGAGAGTAGTTCTTGAACGACGAGGTGCTCGAGACCTGCTCGAATCCCTCGGTAAGAGCCCACAGGTACCCGTTGACGACGCCTGTCGCAGATTCGAACTGGCCACCCTTCGACGTGAGGTATTGCCGGTAGACGCGGAAGATGTTATAGGGTCCCGTGTGGTACGCGGACAGGCCGGGTATCTCGTGGCCGACCGCATTGCTGTACGCGCGCGCCACGAGAAAGGCGGCCTGCATCGTGATCAGCGGATGCCACTCTTCGCGAACGTCTATCTGGGTGCCGGCCCTCGTTCGCAGTCGATAGTGATGGACCCCTCGAGCTCGAAGCATCGCGGGCATCAGCTGGTAGCGACTGCGGGCGCCGACCCTTGAGACGAGTCGGTCGTCGTTGAAGGTCTCTACTGTCCCGATCTCCGTGGCCAGCAGGCTCAGGCCGAGGTAGCGCGCGAGCCTGATCTCGTGCTCGAGATAACCGTATTCGCGCGTTCGCGCCTCGAGCACCTGATTCTTTCGGCCCCACCTAACACGAATGTCGTCACGGAGATAACCGTCTTCGACCAGTCGATCGACAAGCTGTCGCGTCATGCGCCGACGCTTGTGATCCACGCTGCCCCAGTGAGCGGATCCGGTCTGGCTGTACTGTTCCCGGTCCGACTCAAGCGCCGTCACGGCCAGGACCTCGCCGGACTCCACATCATAGGCTCTGGCGGTGAAGTTGTCGTCGACGGCCTGCCTGAACTCGTACATAGACAGCAGTTCTCGGAAGGCGCCGGCGACCTCAGTGTGAGCGGCCTCCGCTGCGCTGTCGTCGCTGCGGGCCGTGAAGTAGCGGGCATGAACGATGTCAGGGTGATGCTCGAAGTCTCGCAGTGTCAGCCCTGGCCCCGGATCGTCACCATGGCTGGTCGCGGGCGTAGGCGGAGGCTCGACCTGGGCGCGTGAAAAACCCAGTGACTGCGCGAGGATATCCATCTCCTCGGTGCCCATAAGGCCGACCGTGAACAGGACAATGATCGTCCCCGATGTCAGTGCGACACGGAGCCTCCGGAAAGGCCCTTGAAGCCCGCTTTGCGGCCTGTGGTCACCCGTGCCCATGTCGGTGTCGGTTGAGGTTCTCGTCGTAGCGCGCACTCGCCCCCGTGGCGAATTGCAGTCATTTGGCGAAATCTGACAGGAAGAGCCTGCTGCGGACGAGCGTTGTACTCCAGAAGAGACGGAGTAACGATAACTAATTACGGTGAAAAATCGAAGTCCCGCTATCGGCCCCGTCGCAGCCGGGTCTCTTTCGCCACCTCAATCAAGTGCCCGAAGAGCTTGTCCGCTCGGCCCCCCATCTTCTCCGGGTGGAACTGGACGCCCACGATGGCACCGTCCTCGCTCTCAATCGCTTCGGCGACCCCATCCGGAGCGCTCGCCGTTACCCTCAGGCCGTCGCCGACCGATGCGATCGCCTGAATGTGCAATGTGTTGACGGTCGGATCGGATCCGAGCGATTGAGCTACGACACTTCCAGGTGCGACCGTAATCCTGTGGTCGACTCCGCCACGCTTTTCCGAGTGGGGCAGGACCCCGTCCAGCTGATTCTGTACGTCGGCGTAGATCGTCCCGCCGGCGAGCGCGTTGATCAGCTGCATGCCGTAGCAGATTCCCAGGACCGGCCGATGGGCGTCGATGATGGCCTCGAGAATGGCAGTGTCCGAGCGCGTACGGGCCAGCGGAACGTCTGGAAGGTCCTCCGGAAGAGTCCCGATGAGCCCAATGGTGACGGCCGGGCCGCCCGGGACGACCAGACCGTCGAGATCTGCTGCGATTTGCTTCAGCAGCTCCAGCGAGTCGATCATCGGTATCAGCACCGGCAGCCCGCCCGCACGCTCGACGGCCGTGACATACCGCCGGTCCAGGCGCTGCTCGCCGTCCGTCAGCGAAGTCGTCAGGCCTATGCGGGGTGCTGCCATTGTCGTGCGTCGTGAAGCGGTTGGCGGAGAGATTTCTGAAAGCGTCAGTCTAAACCAGCAAGTGCCATAATTCAACGGTCAGCGGTTTCTCACTTGCGTGCAATCGTTGCGACATCCTATCTATGCAAATCGAAATCGGTCAGTGAACTTACATGGAGGGTGCTGCCAATGCGTCGCAGCTTCGTCAACTCAGTCTGGATGTGCCTGCTGCTCACCGGGGTGTGGTCGAGTGCCGACGGGCAGACCGCGACCTGCAGCTCGGAGCAATCGCACGAGTTCGACTTCTGGGTGGGAGAGTGGGAGGTGACTGCGAACGGCAGACTCGCCGGCCACAATCGAATTGAGTCCATACTGAACGGTTGCGTGCTCCAGGAGAACTGGACCGGGGCCGGCGGCAGTGCAGGATCGAGCTTCAACTTCTTCAACCCGCAACTCGGCAAGTGGGAGCAGTTCTGGGTCTGGCGAAACGGCACAACGCTACACCTTACGGGCGAGTACGCAGACGGCAAGATGGTCCTGCAGGGTGAGTCCGCAAACCGTCAGGGCGCGACCGTCCACAACAGGATTACGTGGTTCGACAACGACGACGGCACCGTTCGACAGCTTTGGGAGGTCTCGAGCGACGATGGTGAAACGTGGACGCCCGCGTTCGACGGTCTGTATTCGAAGGCCTCGATCGAGGAATAGTCTGCCGGCAGCGGGGCCGGGGTCTATCTTTCACGTCAGGTCAGTTATCCGGATCGGCCTTGGATCCGTTTGTGACGTTGCGGAGAGGGCGACCGTGGTGGACGTGTCGAAGTCGAAGTAGTCGGTGACGTGAGCGGCAACGCGGCCTCCGTCAAGCAGGGCGTGCAGCAGGTGACGTATCGTCTGCCGGTCGCCGTCAGCCTCGCTGGTTGAAATGCCGTGGATGATGCGGATTGTGGTCCGGCCACGTCGGGACGCGAGACGGATCGCTTGCACGATTATGTCTTCGGCTTCCGCCAGCGAAGCGCCGTGCAGGTCCAGCTCGACAGTCTGTCCGTCGTCTTTCACCGTGGGGAAGGGCATGGCGTGTGTTAGTCGTACTGCCTGATCTGCCCCGACTCGACGAACTCGGTGCCCGGCGTGCGGTCTTTCGCCAGGCGAATCATCGTCGAGGCAATGGCCGACGCGGGGACCGTTCGGATGGATGCGGGAGCTCCGCGCAGCAGCAGCTGGCCGAGGTGCTCGGAGGGACGGCTTTCATGGCGTCGGCCGCCGATCACTGACGGACGCAGCACGGCCAGACTCGGCCACTCCTGCCGCGCGATCGTCTCCTCTAGCTCACCCTTGACGCGCAGATATAAGAATCGACTCCGGGAGTTCGCCCCGCGAGAGCTCACCAGTGAAAAATGCCGCGCCCCATTGGATCGGAGTATTCGTGCAAACTCCGCCGGGTAGTCAGCATCAATTTGCCTGAAACGCTCGCGCGAACCGGCTTTCTTGATTGTCGTTCCGAAGGCACAGAATGCGTCGTCGCCGGACAGCGCTTCGCTGAATTCCGACAGTCGATCAAAATCCACGATCAGCTGCGTGACCTTTTCGATCTCAACCTGTGGGCCGAGGTCTCGACGCGTGACGACTACAACCTTGGAGTAGAGCGCGTGGTCAACCAGTCGCCGCAGGCAGGTTCGACCTACGAGACCCGAGGCGCCGAGAAGGACGGCCGTTCGGTTCTCGGCCTGCACCTCTACCTCGATTGCAGCCACTTCAACGCCTCCCGTTTGCTGAGGGGTGACAGATCGTGTTCGCTGACGAATTGGATAACCGCGTTCGCATCTGTTTTGGAATGCTCGCGGAGCGCCCACCCGATGGCCTTTCGAATGAAGAACTCGTCCGATGCGATGTTGTCTCGAACTATGGAAAAAAGCAGGTCGACGTCCGTGTCCGACTTGTACTTCAACTGAAAGAGAATCGACACCCGCCGAAGCCACATGTTATCGGACATTCGCCAGGACGAGACATAGCGATCGCGAACCGGAGCATCCCGCCGCAGGACTCCGCCGATCACCCGCGTAGCCAGCCCGTCAACCGTGTCCCACCACGATCTCTTGGTCACAAGGTATTCAATCGTCGGAAGATCCGCGGGTCCGAGCCTCTTTCCGAATCGATCCAGAAGATCGACTCCCACGTACTGAAACTCACG
The DNA here is from genome assembly GCA_041580055.1 of Rhodothermales bacterium. Classification (GTDB taxonomy): domain Bacteria; phylum Bacteroidota; class Rhodothermia; order Rhodothermales; family JABDKH01; genus JABDKH01. The sequence continues at coordinate 11,388 of JBFGEP010000022.1, forward strand.
CTCGGGAAGCGTCCACAGGTCTCTGGCGAAGCTCGGTAGGTTGTCGCGGACGACGTCGCTGTGGCCTCGCAGGAAATCACGCGTCAGGCGTCGCCGTTCGGGCGTCTTGATCCCCAGAAAGTCAAACTGGTCCCGCATGTACCTGCACATCGTGACGGCGTTCTCCGCGTCGGCGTGCGCCTTCAGCAGCTCGACAAGAGGTGAAACGATTCCGGTGGCGTCCATACCGTGATTCTCAGCCTTCCGAACTCCCGAATCGGCTCCACAGCCACGCGATAGCTCCCAGTACCACGAAGAGCAGGTTGGTGAGCACGAAATAGACGACGACCTCCTGGAGGTACGACGGATCGACGATCAACCAGTCGGCGAGTCCCGTTGTCGAGCCCGTCTTGGACGGGGTGATCGGCATCGCGAGCCCGATCAGGAGCGAGATAAACTCGATGGCGAGAAAGCCGTGCAGTGCTGTCAGACTTCGGTCGCCTTTTTCCTCTGAGGATGAATGCGCTTCGTCCATGATGGCACCTATCGCTTTCGTGATACGATGAACGCTGCCGCAGCGCCAATTGCCGCGTCGATGCCGGTGACCACACTGCCGGTCGCGCCACCGGGTGCAAGGAGTCGAGGCCTACCCGATCGCCGGGCCAACTTCGAATCGTTGTTACGGAATCCAGTTCTCACGCTCGCTGGCGACCTCGATCCAGACGAGGCGATTCCTGTTCGTCTGGTTCGATCTCCTCGTCGATTTGCTGTCGCGGCATTTCCTCGGTTACCGGCTGGGGCTCGCCGATTTCCGACACTCGATTCACCGCAATCTGTTCGAGACGCATCTTCAGGCGCGCCAGATCCCTTTTCTTTCCGCCGGCGAGTCGGCTCATGAACCAGCGCGCGGCCACGAAAAGAACGCCGACGCCTCCGAAATATGTTGCCGCAGCGGACAAACCGGTTAGAGCCAGAGCTTCGAAGACGATCGGGAGAAGAATCAGGCTCAGTACCAGCAGCGGGATGTACGCTGCCACGGCCAGGGTGGGCTCGTTCCAGAAGAGCTGAAGCCGAGTCATTCCGTCCCGCGCCGTCGCCGTGACATGCGCCTGGACATTGTTCTGACCGCTGTGGGCCCACTCCCGCGAGTTGCTCCACGTCCTGACTTCTCCCGTGTCCCTGAAGTGCCTCCGCGTTTCCGCGACGATCTCCTCCCAGGCGATCTCGTCCACATCGCCATCCACCATCCATTCGGTGGTGTGCGAGAGCGGTCCGCCCCACCAGTTGATCTGGGGCTCCGGAGAATGCACAACCTCTGATGCCGCAGCCACGACATAGCGCGGATCGATGCCTGCCTCGACCGCTATCTGCTGCAGCTCCGACAGGGAGAGGCCGAAAGCCCGTGACGTCCGGCTGCTGGCCTGAAGCTCGGACGCCCGCTTCAGGATCGCGGTGACGGCACTCTCGTCGTAAACCTTCCGATCGGCCGGTGGCTCGGACATGTGGCTGGTGGCCCAATTTGTAGCTGAGGCCTGAAGTTAATGGCTGTGCGCGGGTACAGCCACCGCATCGAAGAAATGAGCCACTCTATCGATGAAAAGACAAAAAAGGGCGCTCGCCAAGTTCGGCGAACGCCCCTTTGTCGCTGTATCGCTCGGCCTTGCCGAAGCTATCCGTCTACTGTCGTTTCCTCCTCGTAGAACCTGAGCTGCATGAGCTTCAAGCCATCGTTGTTGTAATTCCACAGGTAGTCCTGAAGTACATCGTCAAAAAGCGCATACCGCTCTTCACTGCCATCGCCGTCGAGGTCTGCGTAAACGTACAGCAGATACTTCGAGATGTTCTGGAACGTCGACTTGCCCTTGGATCGCACCATGACAACGGTCATGCTGCAGATCTCTTCGCCAAGGTCGTTTGTCGCACAGGTCCCGATATCTGCACTGCCGCCCCATTTCCCGAGCGGTCGGGCATACACGGAATATACTGTCGTGCCGTCGCCGTCAGGGTCCGGGTTCGGCAACTGGAATCTCGCGCCGTCGCTGTCGGTCCCGTTCGCGTCGAGGACGTCGAAGTAGTCGCCCTCCCTGAGATAGATCTTCGTGTTGCCGTAGAGCTTCACGAAGATGCGATGGCCGTTGTTGCCGTCCATCGTGGCCGACTTGTCCTTTGGCACTCCAATAAGGTTGAGATTGAAATGTGGACCGCTGGGCGCGCCGTTGCCAGTCCTCTTGAGCAGTTGCTCTGACAGCTCGGCGATCAGCGCATCGTCCACTTCGGTTTCCTCGAAGTCTGTCAGGGACTCCGCGCAACCGAACCACAGCGCGGAGGTGATCAATGCCACAAACAGGGAAGAGACAGTGAACCGTATTCGGTGTGTCATGGGATCCTCCTGGGAAGGTGGTACCTGTTGACCACGGCGAGCTGCGGAACGCGCACTTCCGGGCGGTGAACTCCTGCCAGCCTCGAATCGGTTCCGGAAACGGGCCTTTTCGGGTGGAAAAAGGGAGCCGTTTCCGCCGGGTATAGGGTGCAAGGAGGGTATCGACCGCTTTCGAGGCGCCTTAAGGTTACGCCACGGATTTCACGTCTGCGGGCAGGGTGCCGTCATTAAGGCCTTGAAGTGAGGGTACTCGGATCCTACCCTTCGCAGACTCGTGTATGGGAAAGTCGCCCCGGTCCCGATAGGCTGAACACCCAGAGGTAACGAGACGTGACACTGGTTCTACTGTTGGCAACAGCGATCGCCGTGCAAAACCAGCCGGCGGGTCCGACGCTTCATACACAAAGTTACTTGACGGGCCACTCGGTCTCCACGGCGACGTATCGCGTGACGTTCGAGAGCTCCTGGAGCGCGGACACACATC
>JBFGEP010000023.1:0-14217 GCA_041580055.1 Rhodothermales bacterium
ACCAACTGCGTCGCCGTCGACTGCGGCGCATACAAGGCGTCGAAACGAGAACTTGCCTTGATTGCGGACAGAACCATTACCGCAGATGCGGACGGATTTTTCGCGAGGTAGTGCGCCGCGGCACCCGTCACGTGCGCTGCAGCCATTGACGTGCCGCTCATGGATACGGGCGCCATCGAGCCCGGAGCAAGTGAAACAACACCCTCGCCCGGTGCAACCAGGTCGACCTCGGGTCCGTGATTTGAGAACCACGAGAACTTGCCTTCAACGTCGCTCGACGCCACCGTAATTGCGCTCTGGACATGTGCCGGCGTGACCATCGAGGCCCCGGATGCGTGATTGCCGGCCGCCACAACGTACACGACGCCGGCCGCCACTGAAGCCTCGACGGCCTCATCCAGTGCGGTATACTGCGGCGAGCCGATGTGCTCTCCGAGGCTCAGGTTCACAACCATCGGATCCGAACCTTTATGGAGCTTGCGCGAGGTGATTTCCTCCACGGCCGCGATTACCACCGACACGTCAGCGGTGCCATTGTCGTTCAGCACCTTGAAGCTGTGAATCCGAGCGCCCGGTGCCACGCCAACGAGGCCGAAGGCGTTATCGGAAGCAGCAGCGATTCCAGCCACATGCGTCCCGTGCCCCTCGTAGTCATTGCCGTCGGGGCTTTCGCTGAAGTTCAGGGACTCTACGATGTTCAGGTCGTCGTTGTATACGCCCGTGTCGAGCAGGTAGACATCGACGCCAACGAGTCCCTCGCCGTCTCCGGACCGTGCCCAACTGTACTGGCCGCCGATGCTGGAGACGCTCCAGGGCACCTTCTGCTCCAATCCGTCAAGCTGGTCCTGCGCTTCCGGCAGAGTGACCGAGAAGTCCGGCTCGAACCAGAGAATGTCTGGATCCTCGAAAAGGAGTGACATGAATTCGTCATAGTCAGAAAGAGTGCTTGAATCCGAAACAGCGATGGCGTAGCCGTTGAAAACCTCATTGTACTCGTAGCGCTCAATGACTTTGTAGCGCTCAAGGACCCGGTAGCGCTCCAGGACACGCTGCTTGTCGACCGTCTCGGAAATGCCGAGGACCAGTCCGAGCGATGAGGTCGTATCGTCCTTGGCTCGGCTCAGGAATTTCGCGGCGCGTGGCAGCAGGTGTTCGTTGCGGAGTTTGCCGTCAGTGCCCGAAAGGGCCAGATTTGAGTCATCCTGCAGATCAAACGGGGAGTCGGTGCAGGCGGAAAAGAGAACAGCCGTAAGGAAAATAACTACGAATCGAAACGAGAGAATGCGCGATGCTTTCATTTGAGACCAGAGTTTTTCTCTGGCCCTGCCCGCGCAGATTGGACCGTTTTCTCGAGGGGCGCCGCCGTGCACGGCGGGTACGCGGGCCAACTCCTTGAGTTGACCGAGCCCGACGAACTAGGGACGGAGGGTTGTAGGGCATTCAGGAGTTTCTCCCAAGTCATCGCGAGGCTGCGAAGCAGCCGTGGCGATCTGAGACGTTGAGGTGGCCTCTGGCGTCGCAGGTTGCCACGTCGCGGCCAGGGCCGCTCCTCGCAAAGACGAAGGGTGGCTGGCGGAGCGTTGGGTCCATGACGGGCGCTTCCCCGACGCCTGCAATGACAGCGCAGGTGCGGCGTCCCACCCCACTGTTCTCCCTGACCCCCGCAGTATATTGAGGGCATAACCGCCGCGCCCCGTACTGCCCGGGGAGGAACATGACACAACTCAGTGACGACGTGAACGCGGCGAGCGCCGACGCGCTGAACTTTCTGCTCGACGGCGCGCGCGGTGAGCCGCAGGAAGTCTTCCGCGACGTGGAGGTGCAGCGCAAGATCGCCGCCGACCACGGCCGCCCCCTGCGCGAACGCCTCGAGGCCTTCGAGGACATCTTTGACTCAGAGGTCGGCGACACGTCGATGGTTCGCGCCCGAAATCTGGAAAGAGCCGAGGGACTCCGGCAGATCTACCTCAAGTTCGAGGGCGGCAATCCGACGGGCACCCAGAAAGACCGTATCGCCTTCTCGCAGACCATGGATGCCCTGCGACGCGGGTTCGACGGCGTGGCGGTCGCAACCTGCGGCAACTACGGTGTGGCCGTGGCCCTCGCCGCATCTATGGCCGGGCTCCGCTGCGTGGCACACGTCCCGGCGAGCTACAACACCCGCCGCATTCAGGAGATGGTGGACCTCGGCTCCGAGGTCTTGCGGGTACCTGGTGACTACGAGCACTCGGTTGAAGTCTCGAAGGCGTACGCCGCGGAAAAAGAGCTTTACGACGCCAATCCGGGCGGTGCGAACACAATGCTCCAACTGTTCGCGTACGAGGAGATCGCGTACGAGATATACGACGACCTTCGCGACGCGCCGCACGCGGTGGCGGTCCCCGTCTCGAACGGAACAACCCTCGCGGGAGTCTACAAGGGATTCCTGAGCCTGTATCGTCGCGGCCGCACGTCCAGGATGCCGCGCATGATTGGCGGATCCTCTGCCGGCAAGAACCCGATCGTCCACTCCTTCCTCACTGACGCTCCGACGTGCGTGGACCTTAAACCGGAGAAGGTGCGCGAAACGAGGACGAACGAACCCCTCATCAACTGGCACTCTTCGGAGGGAGACCTCGCTCTCGGGGCGCTGCGACAGACAAACGGCTGGGCGGGCAATGCCTCGGACAAGGCCATGCAGAGCTACTCGCGAATGGTGCGCGAGAAGGAGGGACTCAATGTTCTCCCCGCCTCGATGGCGGGACTGATCGCACTGCTCGACTCTCATCACAAAGAACCGCTGCCGCGCGATCGATACGTGGCAGTTCTTACGGGAAGACGCTGATGCGAAACGTACCCGATGGAGGTGCCATCGTCTACTGCGAGGGCGCCTTCAACACCCCGAACGGCAAGACGGCCCACGGCCTCGTGCGATTCACGATGCGCTATGACGTGATCGCCATCGTCGACTCGAATCATGTGGGAAAAGATGCCGGTGAGGTCCTCGACGGTAAAACCAGCGGTATTCCAGTAGTTGGGGGCGTCAAACAGGCGCTCGGCGTGGCGGAACGCGCGGGAAAGTCCGCCACGCATCTAGTGGTCGGCCTCGCCCCAGACGGCGGCCGACTCTCGAAAGCCGCTCGCGCGGACGTCAAGAAGGCCATCGAGCTGGGACTGAACGTCGACTCCGGTCTGCATGACTTCCTTTCGGATGATCCGGAGTTCGTGGAGCTGGCGCGCGAGAACAAGGTGGCGATCCGCGATGTGCGCAAGCCCCCGCCGCGGAGCGAATGCCACTTCTTCTCGGGCAAGATCGAGGAAGTCACGAGTGCAAAGGTGGCGCTCCTGGGCACGGACTCGGCCGTCGGGAAGCGAACGACCGCGTGGAAGCTTGTCACGGCCCTCCGAGAGATGGGCTACACGTCCGAACTCGTCGGAACGGGGCAGACGGCATGGCTGCAAGGTGCACGATACAGCCTCATGCTGGACTCTCTCATCAACGACTTTGTCACGGGCGAGATCGAGCACGCCGTGCACGAAGCCTGGTCGTATTCGAGTCCCGACGTGATCGTTGTCGAGGGCCAGGGTAGCCTGCTGAACCCCGCGTATCCGGGAGGCTTCGAGATCATCTCGGCGTCGCGACCTGACGCCGTCGTTCTGCAGCACGCCCCGGCGCGCCGGGACTACGACGGGTTCCCCGGCTACCCGATCCACCCGCTTTCCCACCAGATCGAAGCGGTTCAAATGATCACCGGAAAGCCGAACGTGGTCGCTCTCACGATCAACCACGAGAACATCCCGGCCCACGAAGTCGACACCACCTGCCGACTGATCCAGATGTTGACGGGGCTCCCGACGGTGGATCCCCTCGTGCACGACATGGACCCGGTCCTCGATGCACTTCGGCCCGTTATTGAGCGTTGAACGAAGCGACGGAAGACCACAGGTCGATTCATCATGGCGAAGCCCTCCAGAGCCGGCCGGACAGCAGCCGACAGCAGACTTCAGAAACTCGTCGTGTTCGATCGCCTGGAGATCGGCCGCGCGCGTGTTGAGCCGCGTCGATTGACCAGCACGTATCGGACACGAAAGGGCGACGTCGTCGACGAAATCGACCTCACCTACTCCTTCGAGGAGGACGTCTTTGATCCGTCGGAGCCTGCGGATCACAACCTCGCCAACATGATCGCCGCGCAGGTGGCGATCAACTACGGCCTCTTCTGTCGCACGATCGAGTTCCGGGGCCACTATGACGGTACGGACCGCCGCTTCATCCGATCTGCGATGGAGAACACGGCGCGCGAGATCTACGTCAACAAGCTTTTGCAGCCGAACGTATTCCTTCGCGGTGACGCGGTCGGCCTGGAGGCGCAGAAGCAAAAGAGCTATGTGGCCGCGACGGTCGAGTTCACCGAGACCGGAGAGCATCACGGCCGACTCGACTGGAGCTACCGTCGGACGGATCGCAACAAGCACGCGATCCTGTCGTCCGGAGGCAAGGACAGCCTGCTCTCGTACTCGCTGTTGAACGAAGCCGGCTTCGAGACGCACCCCATCTTCATCAACGAGTCGGGCCGCCACTGGCTGACGGCGCTGAACGCGTACCGCCATTTCGAATCGCGCGTACCGAACACCGCACGCGTCTGGGTCAACTCGGATCGCCTCTTTCCGTGGATGCTGCGACAGATGCCGTTCATCCGACCGGACTTCGCAAAGGTCCGCAGCGATCAGTATCCCATTCGCCTGTGGACGGTGGCCGTCTTTCTGTTCGGTGCCCTGCCGCTGATGCGCAAGCGCGGAGTCGGGCGTCTCGTGATCGGAGACGAACACGACAGCACGCAGCGCTACAAGTTCAGAGGCATCACGCACTACGCCGGCTACTACGACCAGAGCCGCTACTTCGACGGGATGCTCTCGCGATATTGTCTTCACAAGGGATGGGCCGTAAGCCAGTTTTCGATACTGAGGCAGGCATCGGAGATCCTCATCCAGAAGGTGCTGGTCGAACGCTACCCTGATCTGCAGAAGCACCAGGTTTCCTGCCACGCTGCGCACAAGGAAGGCGATCGCGTGCACCCTTGCGGGAAGTGCGAGAAGTGCAGACGCATCGTGGGCATGCTTCTGGCGATGGGTTCGGACCCGACCCGGTGCGGCTACAAGAAAGATCAGGTGGATGACGTGCTCGCCGGCCTCGCCACAAAAGGGGTCAGCCTCGAAGAAGAGGGTTTCGACCACCTCGCGTACCTCCTCGTGCAGAAAGGTGTGGTCGACTGGCCGGCCGAGGCCAGGTCCAGGGTTCGGCCGCATCCGGAGGTGATGCAGCTGCGATTCGATCCACGCCGATCCCCGATAAGCGGAATACCGGTAAACCTTCGGCGGCCGGTGTTTGCGACGCTGCTCGAACACGCCAACGGGGCCGTCGAAAGGACGAAGAGTGCCTGGCGGCGGTTCGACCCGCTGAGCCGCGCCGCTCTGCGCGAGCCCTTTCCGTTTGAGACGGAAGTCGCCGAGAAGACGCCCGCCCGCCGGAAGCCGGGCAAGCGGGACTCCTTCCTCTGGGCCGAAATGACCTGGCCGGAAATAGAGCGACGACTCAAGAAAGTCGACATCGCGCTGCTGCCCGTCGGATCCATCGAGCAGCACGGACCGCATCTCACCGTCGACATCGACGCGTTCGATGCGGACTATCTCGCGCGCCGTGTGGCAGAGGCATGCGGCCACCCGCGCCCCTTTGTCCTGCCCACGATTTCATACGGTGTCGCGTACCAGCACCGGGACTTCAAAGGCACTATCAGCGTGAAGAACAACACGCTCGCGAGGCTCGTCTATGACATCGGAATGAGTTTGGCCGAAAATGGGATTCGGAAGCTGGTCATCATCAACGGACATGGCGACAACGCGCCGACGCTTGCCTACGCCGCGCAGACTATCAATCGAGACGCTCACATCTTCGTGTGCGTGGACACGGGCGAGACGTCTGACGTGGACATAGATTCCCTGGCTTCGACGTCGAACGACGTTCATGCCGGCGAGATAGAGACGTCTACGTCACTGGCCGTGAGGCCGCACCTCGTGCAGCAGGACAAGGCGGAGGCTTACGTGCCCGAGTTCTCCAGCCGCTACCTCAACTTCTCGTCGCAGCGCGGCCTGCCCTGGTACGCCTACACGAAGCGCATCTCGAAGTCGGGCGTCATGGGCGATCCGACGAAGGCCACCGCCGAGAAGGGCGCTCGCATGTGGGAAGTGATGATCGCCCATCTCGTGACGCTGGTCGAGGACCTGAAGGGTCTGACACTCGACGAAATCTTCCAGCGGCGCTACTGAGGTTGATCCGGGCATGAAGATCACGCACGTAGAGTGCTGGCCTGTCTCGATGCGGCTCTCGGAGCCGTACACGATCGCCTATGAGACCATCGACTCCTGCACGAATCTCTTTCTGCGTGCCACTACGGACAACGGCCTGACGGCTTTCGGCTGCGCCGCGCCGGACCTTCACGTGACGGGCGAGACGAAGGACTCCGTTCTGGCGACGTACAGCCGCGTCATCGAGCCCGCCCTGGTCGGCGCCGACCCGCGCCGTCGAAGCGCAGTGATCGAGGGCTTGCTGAAGGACGGTGCCGGCAACCCGTCGGCCATCGCGATGGCGGACATGGCGCTCCACGATCTTATCGGCAAGGTTGCGGGCCTTCCTTTGTTCGAGCTGATGGGCGGGTACCGCAAGTCGATACCCACGTCGATCACGATAGGGATTTTGCCGGTTGAGGAAACGATCGAGCGCGCCCGCCGCTGGCTTCGAGAGGGCTTCGGCATTCTCAAGATCAAAGGTGGTTCTGATGTCGACGGAGACGTCGAACGCGTCGTTCGGGTGCGGGAGGCGGTGGGCCCAAACGTCGAGATCCGGTTTGACGCAAACCAGGGCTACACACCGGAGCAGGCGCGGATGTTTGTGGAGCGCACCCGAGTGACCGGTATCGAGATACTGGAGCAGCCGACACCTAGCGACCAGCTCGAGCAGCTTGGGCTGGTAGCGCGGACAGTGTCGGTCCCGGTGATGGCGGACGAGAGCGTGACCAGCGAAGCCGACGCGTTCCATCTGGCTACGGAAGGCCTCGCGGACATGGTGAACATCAAGCTCCAGAAGGTGGGAGGGATTCACGAAGCGGCGCGCGTGAACGCAGTGGCGCACGCGGCCGGGTACGAGGCGATGGTCGGCTGCATGGATGAGTCGGCCCTCAGCGTAGCAGCCGGGCTGCACTTTGCGCTGGCGCGGCCGAATGTGCTGTATGCGGATCTGGATGGGCATCTGGATCTGGTTGATGACCCGTTCGCAGGGTCAGTGATACTGCGAGAGGGCGTGCTCTACCCGAGTGGGGAGCCAGGCCTGGGAGCACGTTTTGCAGCCGGAAGACGCTAGTGCCCGGACGGCATCATGACGCTTACCCTGTTGATTGCAGCCGCGGGTCTGGTCTTGCTCTTCGTTGGCGGCGAGCTCCTGGTACGGGGAGCGTCCGCGCTTGCGTTCAGGTTTGGTGTCTCGGCGCTCGCCGTGGGCCTGACGGTCGTCGGCCTTGGGACGAGCGCACCTGAGCTGGTGGTATCAGTAGACGCCGCTCTCGGCGGCGCGAACGACGTGTCGCTCGGCAACGTGGTCGGTTCCAACATCTGCAACATGGCTCTGATACTGGGCCTGTCGGCGCTTCTGCGTCCGGTGAATGTGGAAGCCAAGCTGGTCCGTATCGACGGGCCGCTGATGGTATTCGTGTCGGTGTGCGTGGTGGCGATGCTGTGGGACGGTGCGCTGAGTCGACTCGACGGAGTAATTCTGTTGGCAGGCCTTGTTGGGTATCTGGTCTTCACGTTGTGGCAGGCGCGGCAGGAGTCGGACGTCATACGCGAGGAGTTCGAAAGCGCGGTGCCGGGCGCCGTGTCCCGGGTGGGCGCAGCCATTGGTTTCGTGGCCGCGGGTCTCCTCGCTCTGCTGGCGGGAGGCCACCTGCTCGTGAGAGCGGCGATAGATCTGGCCGAAGCCTTCGGCATGAGCCAGGCCACGATCGGCCTTACGATCGTGGCGCTGGGCACTAGCCTGCCGGAGCTCGCGACGTCCGTCGTCGCCGCGATCCGCGGTCAGAGTGATATCGCCGCGGGGAATGTCGTCGGAAGCAACCTCTTCAACATGCTCGGGATCCTGGGCGTGACCGCGCTGATCACACCACTGTCGCGCGGCGAAGTCGGATGGTCGGATCTCGGGGTGATGATAGGCGTGGCGGTCATTGCTCTTCCCCTGCTCGTGACACACCTGCGGCTGAGCCGTCTCGAAGGCGCCATCCTTCTTGTGATCTACGTGGTGTACACGACCTGGCTGGTAGTCGCGTAGAGAAAGCCCAAGGCCACCCAATCGCTATCAGGGTTTTCCCCACAGACGCTGCACGGTCAGCTACCTAGAATAGCCTTGCTCGTCGACCACCTGCAGACTACGGAACGTCGTCGTCATGGCCATGCCGGACCAGATCTCTCACTATAGCCTTCAGGAAGAGCTGGGCCGTGGCGGAATGGGAATCGTCTACCGCGCACGCGACGAGCGCCTCGGAAGAGACGTCGCAGTCAAGGTTCTCTCGTCCGGCAGCGTGGCAACGACCGAGGAGATGGAACGGTTCTACAGGGAGGCGAGGAGTGCGGCCACCCTGAGCCATCCCCATATCGCGACGGTGTACGACATCGGTGAGTTCGTGGATGAAGGGGGCGTGTCGAGACCCTTCATCGCAATGGAGTATGTCGATGGGGAGCCCCTGTCGGATGTGATCGCACGCGGACCGTTGCCGCTCGGCGAGGTGACACGGATCGGTGGTCAGATCGCCCACGCTCTCGATGCGGCGCACGAACAGGGTATCGTTCATCGTGACATAAAACCGGCGAACATCCTTGTGTCCTCGGACGGCACGGCCAAGGTCCTTGACTTCGGTATTGCAAGGCACACCTCGGCGACCACTCTCACTGAAGAGGGTTCGACGGTCGGAACGGTGGCGTACATGAGCCCCGAGCAAACTCGCGGGCAACCGGTAGACGGGCGAACGGACATCTGGTCTTTGGGCGTGTTGATCTATGAGATGGTCACGGGCCGAAAGCCATTCGTCGGTGCGTATGATCAGGCCATCATGTACTCCATTCTAAACGAGGACCCTGAACCCCTGACGGCCATCAGGACCGGTGTTCCGATGGAGCTCGAGGTGGCGGTCTCAAAGGCGCTCGAAAAGGACCCGGAAGACAGGTACCAACGCGCGAGAGAACTGAGGATCGACCTCGACCGATTGGCGCGCGGGACGTCCCGTACGACGGTCGTAGCGTCGAGCCCCAAGACAAGTCCCCGCCGCCCGGACCACTCGGTTCGAAGGTACCTGCCGTGGTTCGTGGCGGTTGCGGCGACGGTCGGTGCCATTGTGATGATCTCACTCCGCGGGTCCGAACCGGCCGTCGTTGCGAAGTACCTCGCAGTCAACACAGACACCCTGCTGCTCGGTGAACACCCGGCAACGTCCGTCGTTGCGATCTCTCCCGACGGATCTCAAATGGTCTACGCGGCATCCCGAGGTGGAACTCCGCAGCTGTTCTTGCGCGCAGTCGGTTCGTACGACGCCGTTCCGATTCCAGGGACGGAGGGCGGCAGTGGACCGTTCTTCTCGCCGAATGGCCGATGGCTTGGATTTGTTGCCGATGGGGTCCTCCACAAGACGACTCTGGATGGAGGCTCGCGCATTGCGATCTGTCGAGCGGACTGGTTCCACGGTGGGACATGGGGCGAGGACAACGCGATCATCTTGTCCGTGTGGGACGGAACCGAGATGATACTTTCCTCGGTCAGTGCTGATGGGGGCACCCCCCGGCAAGTGACGCTTCGGATCGAAGGGGAAAGCCGACTGAATCACCTGTGGCCAGAATCACTGCCGGGAGGGAGCCACGTACTTTTCGCGTCGATAGACAGCGGGGCTCAGAATCCCATGGTCTGGGTGCTCTCGCTGGAGACGGGCGAGCGCCGCTTCCTGACCCGCGGCGGCAATCCGAGATACCTGCCTACCGGTCATGTCGTTTTCCCCAGGGGCGGTTCGCTCTGGGCGGCGACACTCTCCGACGATTTTGAGATCGAGGGCGAACCCTTCGTGGTAGCAGACGACCTGTTGATGGGCTTCACGTTTGAACCCGCCATAGGGCATTTCGCCACCTCTCGCACGGGCACGCTGGTGTACCTCCCGGGGGAGGGAAGCGCATCGCCGGCCAACACGATCTCGTTGGTGGGCGAAGACACGATACCACGACCGGTGATGACGACACCGCGAACTCCGGGTGGGGTTCGCATGTCAGCGGACGGATCGCGGATCACACTGCGAATGCCCGACAATTTCGAGCAGATGCAAGTCTGGGTGTTTGACATCGCTCGGGAGACGCTGACACAATTGACTCACGAGAGCCAGAACTGGTGGCCGGTCTGGACGCCGGACGGATCGCGGATCGCGTTTCCGTTCGTCACTCCGGCCACCGACACGGACATCTGGTGGATGCCCGGTGACGGAGTGAGCGAGGCGTCGGTCCTGGTCGGCGAGGCCGAGATAGTTGAGGTCCCCTACTCGTTCTCCGCGGACGGTCGTACGCTGTTCTACCAGAAGGAGGAGAGGCTTCCGACCGGTTGGGATCTGTGGGCTGTGGACGTGGACGACCCCGGTAGTGCAAGACCCATCATGAGTACCAATACCAGTGAGATCAATCCGGCGATTTCGCCCGACGGGCAATGGCTGGCCTACGCCGGCGCACGCATTGGCAGCGAGCAGAAGAGCGAAGTCTACGTGGTCGACTATCCGGACATCTCGCGCCGCTGGCAGATATCCAGTGGAGGGGGACACGGCCCGGCGTGGTCGCACGATGGTAGACGGCTGTACTACGAAGATACCGCACAACTGGAGGTCGAGGAGCAGGGTCAGACACTCTATGTTGTCGACTGGATCACGGAGCCGGACGTGGGGCCCGGTCGTCCGCAGCCCGTCTACTCCGGCGATCATGTGAGCAGCATTCTGTACGGCCGGAATTTCGATGTCACTTCGGCCGGTGAAATCTTGATCATCCAGACGGAAGAGCCCGAACCCCGCACCCGGCTCAATATCGTCGTCGACTGGTTCGCGGAGCTGGAGACGCTGGCACCGTAGTCGGCTAGATACGGTCACTATTCGGTGGTGCGCGCAACAGAATGGTCTTGCGTAGCTTTCGAGACCGTTCCTCCATTCCGCCGAGAAGTTGCGCGTACTCTTCGTCACACACTCGCTTCCGCCCGAAGGGGCCGAGCTCGCAAGCGTCGGCGGGATGCAGCGTGTGGCGACCGATCTGTACGCCGCCCTGGGTGAGCGCGACGACATCGTCCTGCACGGATATGTGCTGAGAAGCACCTGGAAGGCGATCCACTGGAAGACGCCGCCCTTTCTGCTCGGAGGGCTGATCACGATCCCTCGCGCAACTCGCCGGTATGACACAAACGTGGTGCTCTTCTCGTCGATGGTCACGGCAGCGCTGGCAGTCCCGCTGAAGAACCGTGTTGCGCCGCACGGCGTGAAAATGGCCGCGATCGTGCACGGACTCGACGTTACGACCGGCGTCAAGGTGTACCAGCGCTTCGTGCCGAGGGTGTTCGAGGCGCTGGATCTGGTGCTTCCTGTGAGTCGCGCCACAGGTGAAGCGTGCATCGAGCGGGGCCTGCCGGAGGCAAAGGCTCGCATCGTGCCGAACGGCATTCATCTCGACCGATTCCCGCCTCCACGGGCAAAGTCCGAAATGAGGCGGGCACTGCGGGAGATGCTGCACGATCCCGCGTACCCGATCCCGAGCTCGGGCCTTCTGCTCTGTTCGGTGGGACGTCAGGTGAGGCGCAAGGGGGTTTCGTGGTTCGTCGATCACGTTATGCCGCGCCTGCCGGACGATGTCCACTACTGGGTGGCCGGAGAGGCGGGCCCGGACACGGCGGACGTCATCTCAGCGATCAGACGACACGGCTTGAGCACGCGTGTCCGGTTGCTAGGAAAGATCCCGGAGGAGCACCTGATCGCCTTGTATCGCGGTGCCGATCTCTTCGTGATGCCGAACGTGCCGGCCGCGGGCGACATGGAGGGCTTCGGTGTGGTGATGCTGGAGGCGGGCGCCTGCGGCCTGCCGACGATCGCCTCGCGGCTCGAGGGCATCGTGGACGTGGTCGCGGAAGGGAGAAACGGCCACTTCGCCGATCCGGAGGATGCCGAGGGTTTCGCCGCCGCGATCCTGGCGTACTACCGCAAGCCCGAGGGGCTCATGCTGGCGTCGCGCCGCGCCAGGAAGCACACCGCGAAGACGTTCGGCTGGGACGTGGCGGTCGACCGCTACGTGGAGGCGCTGGGGGAGCTTTTTTCGCGGGGCACGAGCACACCCCCGCGGCCATCGAGTAGATAAAGATCATGATTACTCTGTTTCGCGTGGCTTTTGCCTTCGCTTTCCTCCTCGCCCCGCACATCTCCCGCGCCCAGTTTCTGCACCCGCGGCAGATCGAAGCCGAGGCCTACCCTGCCGACTCGCTGCTGCTCTACAAGCTGGACCAGTTGGTGCAGCCGTTTCGCGGCGACGTCGGCATCTACGTGCGCCACCTGCCGACCGGCAAGAGCGCGGCCATCAACGCGGACACGCTCTTCCCCACGGCCAGCCTGATCAAGGTGCCGATCCTGCTCAAAGTCTTCGACCTGATCGAGAAGGGGGAGCTGGTCTATGATCAGAAGCTGGTCTACCGCGACTCGCTGCTGTACGAGGGCGTCGACCTGCTCGGGTCGTTCAAGGACGGCGAAGAGATCCTCCTGAAAAAGGTCGTGATGCTGATGATCACGATGAGCGACAACACAGCCAGCCTGTGGCTTCAGCACCTCGCGGGCACGGGCACCGCCATCAACGAGTGGCTCGACCGACACGGATACAGGGACACGCGCGTGAACTCTCGTACCGAGGGCCGGCGCGCCGACTGGGAGCACTACGGCTGGGGCCAGACGACACCCCGCGAGATGGCGGAGCTGCTGGTGATGATCCGCCAGGGCCGAGCCGTAAGCCCGGCGGCCTCGGAAGAGATGTACCGCGTCCTGACCCGCATCTACTGGAACGGTGAGGCGCTGTCGCAAATCCCGCCGACCGTGCAGGCCGCTTCGAAGCAGGGCGCGGTCAATCAGTCGCGCTCCGAAGTGGCCCTCGTCAACGCTCCGCACGGCGACTACGTATTCTGCGTCGTAACCAAAAACCAGGAGGACGCGAGCTGGGAACACGACAACGAAGGGTACGTGCTGCTTCGAGACGTATCGCGGATCCTCTGGAACCACTTTGAGCCCGGCTTCGGGTGGGAGCCGGCTCCCGGAAGACAGAAGTTCGAGTCCCCGGAGTGATGCCGGTCCGAACCACCCCGTCGGCGTTCTATTGTAGGGGTCACCCTGACGAGGTCAGTCCCTGTCGCACCTTCTTCCGTACAGCGCCGGGCGGCGTAACATGGCGCCCGCGTTCGAACACCTGAAAAGCGACCCTCCTCGGAGGGTTTTTGGATATGGGATCGAAAGTCATGAACCGCTGGCTCGTAGTCGTCGGCGCGCTTCTAATACAGCTGTGTCTCGGGGCGATCTACGCCTGGAGCGTGTTCACGCCGGAGCTTCGAAAGACCGTCGCTGACGGCGGATTCGGCTTCAGCGCAACGCAGACACAGGTCGTGTTCGCGGTCGGCCTCGCGACGTTCGCGATCGTGATGGTGATGGCGGGCAAGTGGCAGGCGAAAAGCGGCCCGCGCATTGTGGCGCTGACCGGCGGTTTGGTGCTCGGACTGGGATACATACTCGCGAAGTTCATCGGGTCGAGCTTCGGCGGCCAGGTGGTGAGCATCGGGCTGCTGGGAGGAGCCGGGATCGGCCTGGCGTACGTCTGCCCGATTGCCGTGGGCATGAAGTGGTTCCCGGACAAGAAGGGGTTGATCACGGGGCTCGCGGTGGCCGGCTTCGGTTTCGGTGCGCTCATCTGGATCAAGCTCGCCGGCTCGTGGGGGCACCTGATCGAGAGCATGGGTGTGCTGAACGTGTTCGGGCTCTACGGCGTCATCTTTCTGATCACGGTCTCAATCGGCAGTCTTGTGATGGTGTACCCTCCGGAGGGCTGGCTGCCAGAGGGCTGGGCGCCGCCGGTGACGGCGGACGGATCGCTCGCCGGAGACCCCGT
>JBFGEP010000024.1:0-14179 GCA_041580055.1 Rhodothermales bacterium
CCGGCCCGACGTCCATCGATCCGTCCTTACGCCGGATCGCGATCCTCCACAAGACCCGCACCGTCTCCCCCCTCGGGAGCCTCTGCCGGCCTCGGCGCATCCGGCGGGCCCGCATCACCCTCCTGCGAATCTCCTTTCCGGCCGTTGACCGACATGTAGTCCCCAAAAGGCCGCTCGCCCAGGATCTGCACGAGCTCGCGAGGCCCAAGCACTTCCTTCTCGAGCAAAGCCTGCGCCATCGCCTCCAGCATATCGTTCTTCTCCGTCAACAGCTGCCGGGCCCGCTCCCGCACCTCGTCGATGATCCGCTTGACCTCCTCGTCGATAATCCGCGCCGTGTGGTCCGAGTACGGCTTGTCGAAGATCGGCCCGTCGTTCGCCGAGCCTGACAGGTTGAAGCTGACGAAACCGACGCGTTCGCTCATCCCGTAGTCGACCACCATGGCATACGCCATTTTCGTGATCCTCTCCAGGTCGTTCTGAGCGCCGGTCGAAATGCGGCCGAACACGATCTCCTCCGCCACCCGACCCCCGATGGCCATCGTCATGCGATCCTCGAGCGCCTCCTTGGTATAGAGGTAGCGCTCCTCGGGCAGGTACTGCGCGTAGCCGAGTGCGGCAAGGCCCCTCGGCACTATCGACACCTTCACCACGGGGTCGGTGTTCTCAAGGAACCAGCCCGTTATCGCATGTCCCGCCTCATGGTAGGCGACGATTTCGCGCTCCTCCGGCGAAATCAACTTGTTCTTCTTCTCGAGGCCGGCAATCACGCGGTCAATCGCCCTCTCGAAGTCCGACATTTCGATCGCTTCCTTGCTCTCGCGTGCAGCCAGCAGCGCTGCTTCATTACAAACGTTGGCAATCTCGGCCCCGGCAAAGCCCGGTGTCTGGCTGGCGAGTATTTCGCAATCCACGTCACCGCCGAGGATCAGCTCCCGGGTATGAACCTTGAAGATCTCGGCACGCTCCAGTCGATCAGGTTTGTCGATCAAGACCTGCCGGTCAAATCGACCGGGACGAAGAAGCGCTGTGTCGAGCACGTCCGGCCGGTTGGTGGCCGCCATGATGATGACACCCTTGTCGGTGTTGAAGCCGTCCATCTCGACGAGCAGCTGGTTCAGCGTGTTTTCGCGCTCGTCGTTGGCCCCCATCATCATCCCGCGGCCTCGGGACCGGCCAATCGCGTCAATCTCATCGATGAAGATGATACACGGAGCCTTCTCTTTTGCCTGACGGAACAGATCGCGCACACGCGCGGCCCCGACACCCACAAACATCTCGACAAAGTCGGAACCGGATAGCGAGAAAAACGGCGTCCCGGCCTCCCCCGCCACGGCCTTCGCCAACAGCGTCTTGCCCGTGCCGGGCGGCCCCACCAGCAGTACGCCCTTCGGGAGCTTCCCCCCCAGGCGGGTGAACTTCTTGGGCGAGCGCAGAAACTCGACAACCTCCGCGACCTCCTCCTTCGCCTCCTCCAGGCCCGCCACATCCTTGAACGTCAGGCGCTGGTCTCCCATAGCATCGAACAGGACGGCCTTGTTCTTTCCGATGCTGAGCACCTGGCTTCCGGGGTTCATCCTCCGAAGCAAGACCACCCACAGCACGATGAGCAGAATGAGAGGGAAGACCCACGTCAGCATGCTGCCGAACCAGTTCTCCTCCTGGCGAGCGCTGAAGTCGATCGTGGGATCTCCGGCGGCTTTGGCCGACCGGTTGTGCTCACGCAGAAACTGGGTCAGCTCGTGGTCAGAGGGCTTGACTGTGCTGAACAGCTTGCCCTGGTCAGCGGAAGACGCGGAGAGAAAGTTCTTGCGCGGTCTCGCGAGCTTGACCTCCTCCGACTTTATCGCCTCATCTGTGTAGGTGCCCGATATGCGGACGTCGTTCACCACCACGACTTTCGATACGTAGCCCTTCTCGACGTAGTTCAGGAACGTGCTGTATTCGATCGAGTTGGGGTCCGCACTGTTGACGACCAGCAGGATGTGAATGATCAGCGCCAGAAAAATGGCGAGGTAGATCCACAGCGAGAAGCGGGGACGCTTCTCCGGCAACCGCGGTCCGCTGCCATCCTGCCGCTCCAGTTCGATATTTTCTCGGTCGTCGTGCGCCATGCGCGAAGGGTGGACTCGCCGGCCGCGAGTGCATGCGACGCTCGGACCGACTCAGGGCAAGTAACAGTCAACCAATAGCGCCGCGGGGTGTTTCCGTTATCGGCCTGGCGGACGGCCTCTGAAAGGATTCCGCCGTACGGCCCCAAGATTGTACGTCTGCCGATCGAATTGGGTGCGGCGAGATGGGGATTACCGGTCCGAGCGCGGCTCACACCGCAGATCGAGAGCAGTGCGGACCCTGACGGGGCGGCCGGCGACGGTCGCGGGGCGGTAGCGGATCATTCGGGCGACCCGGACGGCCTCTTCCTCACATCCGGCTCCGACATTGGTCACCGCGGCGGGAGCTACGACGCGACCCGACTCATCCACGACAAACTCGACCGTGACGAGTCCTGTGACGGAGTCAGCTGCGGCGGAAGCCGGGTAGCGAAACAGACGCTGCGACGTACCGGCACCTCCGACCGGTATCACCGGCGTGTCCGTTTCGTTGTAGACGGTCGTGTCGGGATCGGCGGCTGCCGGTACCGGTCCGGCCTGAGCGACGGAATCCGGAGCGGCGACCGCCGAATCTGCGGGAGCGGCACCCGGACGGGCCTCAACCGCCATCGAGTCCGGGATCGCATCATCCGCAGGAATCAGGGTGGCTCCTTCGGCCGGGAAACCTGCGGGTGCGCGAAGCTCCTCCGCCGATCCGGCGACCGAATCGACAGAGACGGTGTCCCTGATCGCCACCGCCTCCAGAGCGGCGGCTGCGATCGAGTCCCTCACCGCCTGCCTCTCGTCGAGCACTCCAGCGAGCTGCGTGGCTCTTCTCGCGTAGTCGGACCCCGGATACCGGGTAGTCACCAGGTTGTAGATGTCCCTCAGAAAGACGTCCTGGATCTTTTCAGCCTGGGGCGCACCTCCGCTCATGTCGGCGTCGACGGAATCCGCGACAGCCGGGCCGGGCACCGCGAGTGAATCCGGCAACGCGTCGGCCGACGGCAGCTGCTGCACGGGGGCAGCCTCGTGCACGGAGTCCGGCTCCGCGGAGATATCATCCTCGGGGGTGCTTGTCGTGACCAAGGAATCTCCCGGGGCCTCGTTCATCACGTCGTCCGGGGCGAGCTGCTCCGAGCCCGCCGAATCGGCTGTGGCAGCCTGTGTCGCCTCCACAGGCTCCTTCAGCCCCAGTGCGATCCAGATCGAGTCCGCCACGTCCACGCCGATCGGTTCCAGCAGGTCTCGCGTCTCGACCTCGGCCCAATCCGCATAGATGGCGCCTGAGGCCAGCAGTGCGCGGCCGGCTATCGAGCTGTCCGGGAAAGCTGCAGCAAGGCTCAACATGTCCTCCATGGCGCCGCTGAAGGACCCTCCGAGCCATCGGTCAAAGGCAGTCTGATATCGCTCGCTCAGCCCGGCCGTGCCCGAGACGCCCGTCGACTCGTCCTGCAGACCCAGGCGCTGAGCGGCCCTGACGGCCACCTCCGAGTCCGGGTATCTCTCCAGAACATCGCGATAGATCGTCGCGGCCGACCCCTGGTCTCCAAGCGATTGCTGCACCTCCGCTAGAGCGTAGAGGGCACGTGCGCTGACCTCGGGATCGTCCGACTCGTCAAGCACCATGCGGTACCACGCCGCCGCGGAGTCCGGAAGCCCGATCGAAAGAAAGAGAACGTTCGCCAGCTCGTAGCGGGCCGCCGAGCGCTGGCGACGCATCTCCGCCTGGCGCTCGGCCGTTCGGGGAATCTCCGAGATGTCCACCTCTACGCTGCTCAGAAGGGCGTCGGCCGCCAGGTTGCCGGCGACCGGCTGCGTTAGCGGGACCTGGCTTTCGTCGGCCTCCTCTCCCTCCTCGGTCTCAGCGGTACGTCCCGCCGCCGCAATGGCCGCCCCGCGCCGCCAGTTCGGGACGCGGGGACGCTCGCCCCATCGATCGAAAAAATTCAGGAGGCCGTCCTGCACACGAGATCGGTCCCGGTGGTACAGGAACCCCGCTGTGGCATAGTCGCCCCCGGCCGCTCCACTGGGCCGCGGAGTAGCCCCGGCGCGCCCGACGTCGCCGATGCCCGCTCCCCTGAAGCCCGCCTCGGCAGCCCGCCGCTCCTGCTCGCGACGTTCCTCCAGAATCTGCTCCGCCATCTGAACCCGGATCTCCTCGATGCGGGCGTCGAAGGCCTCGTCGTCGAGCATGCCAAGTGTCAGGAGCGAGTCGTAGTGGTTGACCTCTGAGTGGAAGTCGGCGTAGTTGCCGAAGATCTCAGCGAGCTCCGGTGCGTCGCCGATCGCGTAGGGTGCCGGCGCCACGGACTCGGCTCGACCGGCCGGATTCGGCCGCCGACCACCCCCCATCGCGGTCGAGGCAGTGTCAAAGTGGGCGGCGGCAAGGTCGTAGTCGATGAACTGATCCCGGTACAGAAGGCCCAGTTGGTAATGCGTCTTGCCCCGGACCGTTGAGATGTTGCCGTCGGAGTTGTAGAGCACGTCGTAGAAGGTGAATACGGCATCCTCGCTCCGGCCCGCCGCCTTGAGAACGCGACCCCGCAAGTATGTCAGCTCTGCGCGGTACGCAAAATTCTTGTCGTCCCGTTCCATCTTGCGGAGCGCGTCCAGTGCGGCGCCAGCGTCGCCATACTCGCCCTCGACCCGAACCGCATTGAACTTTGCGGCATAGGATAGCTCGTAGGCCGGCTTGAATCGGTCGACGTCCCGATACGCTTCCGCCGCCCGATCGTATTCGCCCAGCGTCTCGAGTACCTGACCCAGGAGGTACTGGCCCCTGCTACCCAACACGTCATCGTTCACCCTGGCCGCACCTGCCACCAGCTGCTCGGCCGCCTCGCTCCACCGCTCCTGGCGCACGTAGACGCTCCCCAGAGCGAGCTGCATCCTCGACGCCCACTTCCGGGGCACGTTTTCGCGCTCCAGGCTCGCCTGAAAGTGAGCTGCCGCTTCATCTAGCGAGCCCCCCGTAATCAGCGTCATCCCCAGCCAGAATCGGGCCTCGTCGCCGAGATCCGCAGACGTGTCGATGACCTCCCTGAATTTCTGCTGCGCGCCAACGGTGTTGTCGAGGTGGTAGTAGGATTTTCCGATAAGCAGGAGCGCATCATCGACCCACTTGGAATCAGGATGACCACGCAAAATGTCAGCGCTTTTCTTGATCGCATTCTCGAAGTTCTGCGTGCCGGCGCCTCGATTACCGGGATCGAATACGAGCAGGTATGTGTCGCGGTCGATCGGACGATCCTGCTGCTGCATGGCTTTCACGCCTTCGGAGTACGCCCTCTTCGCGTTGTAGAAGGTGTTGTAGTACGCCGTGAAATTGTCGACCCGTCGTCCGACGAAAGACGTGGTCGAGCATCCAGCGAGGCCAAGGAGGACCAGAAATAGCAGGGTCCGCTTCATGCCGGGAAAGCGCGCTTACGGCCGTGAAACTGTCAGATCTGTAGCGGCTGTTTCGATGCCGTGGCCGTACGCAGGTAGGACTCTAGATGCGACTAACGTGGACCATGTTCGTCCGGCCTTTCGCGGGCAGCGGCATCCCGGCTGTGATGACGATGGTGTCGCCCTCCTCAACCAGCTTTTCGCGCCGCAGCACCTCGTGTACGGCTCTGACTCCGTGGTCGGTGTCGTGTTGGAAAGGAATGGCAAAGCCCTTTGTTCCCCACACGAGGCCCAGCCTTCGGACGACCCGGTCATCGTCGGTAAACGCGTACACCGGAACGGCAGGCCGATGCCGGGCAATCGTCCGGGCGGTGGTTCCGCTCGCTGTGAGGCATACGACAGCCCGGGCGCCGACGCGCTCCGCCATCCGCACCGCCGTAATGGCGACCGAGTCCGTAATAATGTCGGACCCCTCGGTTCGGCTGCCGTGATCCCAGTTTGCCGTATTCAGCTGGTACAGCCGCTCCGCCTCGTTCACGATACGCGACATCACCTCAACCACGCGCACCGGATATCTTCCGGCCGCTGTCTCCCCCGACAGCATCACGGCATCGCTGCCGTCGAGGACGGCGTTCGCCACGTCGCTCGCCTCGGCGCGCGTGGGCCTCGGATTCTCGATCATACTCTCCAGCATCTGCGTCGCCGTGATGACCGGCTTGGCGTTCTGCAGACACCTCCGGATGATCATCTTTTGCGTGCCCGGCACCTGGGACAGCGGCATCTCGATGCCGAGGTCTCCTCGCGCCACCATGATACCGTCAGAGACTTCCAGGATCTCGTCAAGGGCCGCCACTGCTTCCGGTTTCTCGATCTTCGATACGATGCTGACCTCCTTGTCGTGCGCCCGTATATGGCCCAGCAGGTCCTCGATGTCCGCTGCACGGCGGACGAACGAGAGCGCGACCACGTCGACCTCATGGCGGAGACCGTACTCCAGATCGGAAATGTCCTTTTCAGTCAGCGACGGTTTCGTGTTCCGCATCAGTGGCAGGTGAACGCCCTTGCGAGACTTCAGCTCACCACCCACGACGACCTCCGCCACCACGTCTCCTTCGCGAACGTCTCGAATCTCAAGCTCGATAAGCCCGTCGTCGATCAGTACGCGGCCACCAGGCTCGACATCGGCCTCGAGAGCGGGGTAGCTGACGTACAGCCGCCTGTCGTCGCTCAGAGGGAGTTCCTCCGAGGTCAGTAAGATCTCGTCACCTGCCTGCACGATCACGCACCCGTCGCGGACATCGCCGATGCGGATTTTCGGACCCTGCAGGTCCTGCAGGATCGTGACGTCCCGGCCGAGCTCTTTCGCCGCCTGCCGCACCAACGCGATCCGGCGTCCGTGGTCCTCCTGCGTACCGTGGGAAAAGTTCAGCCTCGCGACGTCCATGCCGGCGGCGACCAGGCTGCGTATAGTCTCGAGATCCGAGGACGCGGGCCCGAGAGTACAGACGATCTTGGTGCGACGCATTGCGAGTCGGCGCGTGATGGGTGGGGCATTCGGCGCACCAATTTAGGCGCCCTGCCGAGTGCGGGCAATTCTCCCGCTGCAGAGAGGGTCCGCCGGACGCCGCGCGTCAAGTCGACGCAGGTTGATATATTCCGGCCCGTTGTACTCAGGTCGGATCCTCGATCAGCCCGATGGACGGCATACGCGTACTTGTCACCGGTTCTACCGGATACATTGGAGGGCGGCTGGTCCGGCGCCTGCTGGATCGCGGCTACGCCGTTCGGTGTCTCGTCCGCGATCGCGACCGCCTGCGCGGGCGCCGCTGGGAGAATCTGGTCGACGTCACAGTCGGCGATGCCCTCGAATACGACACGCTGGCCGCCGCGCTCGAGCGGATCGACATCGCGTACTACCTGATCCATTCGCTGGCGTCCGGTCAGGACTTTGCGCGCCGGGACCGCATGGCCGCCGAGAACTTCGGCCGCGCGGCCGCCTCTTGCGACGTCAAGCGGATCATCTACCTGGGTGGCATCCGGCCGAAGGGAGCACGCCAGTCAAAGCACCTGGAGAGCCGGATCGAGACGGGACAATACCTGTCACAGGCCGGAGTGCCGGTAACCGAGTTTCGGGCGGCCGTCGTCGTGGGTTCGGGCAGTCTCTCGTTCGAGCTGATCCGCTATCTGACCGAGCGAGTCCCCGTCATGGTGTGCCCGCGCTGGGTGAAGACGCGCACGCAGCCGATAGCGATTCGAACCGTCCTCGAGTACCTGCTCGCGGCGCCCGAAAAACCCGAGAGCACCGGCCGAGTGATCGAGATAGGCGGACGGGAGATCCTGACGTACGAAGAGATGTTCAGGTCGTACGCGAAGGTGAGAGGTCTCAAGCGGCTGATCATCAACGTCCCGGTCCTCAGCCCACGGCTTTCATCGCTGTGGGTGGGCCTGGTGACGCCCATCTCGACGACCATTGCGCGTCCCCTCATCGAAGGCCTCGACAACGAGGTGGTCGTCACGGATGATGCAGCCAGGACGCTGTTCGATGTGGAGCCGCTCACATACGAAATGGCGGTGCGGCGAGCGCTGCGGCGTTTCGACCAGGACCAGGTCGAAACGAGCTGGCATGGCGCGTACTCGTCCAGCGTACCAAAGAACGGGGAGCTCGAGAAACTGATGGTCACCGAGGGTATGATCCAGGAGGTCCGGCAGCGTGATCTCGACGTGGAGGACCGCGACGCATTCAGTGTCATACGCAGCCTCGGAGGGGAGAAGGGCTGGCTGTACGCCAACGGCCTGTGGAAGCTCCGCGGATTGCTCGACCAGCTCGTAGGAGGCGTCGGACTCCGGAGAGGTCGTCGAAGCCCGACAGAAGTCCGGGTGGGCGACGCGATCGACTTCTGGCGCGTCGAGGAGGTGCAGACGGACAGGCTCCTGAGGCTCCGTGCAGAGATGAAGGTGCCCGGGGAGGCGTGGCTCCAGTTTGAGGTTCTGCCGCTGGAAACCACCGGGGTCAGAGTGGTCCAGAGCGCGTACTTCGAGCCGAAGGGTCTGTGGGGGCTGATGTACTGGTACGCTCTTTATCCGGTGCACAAGGTGATCTTCCGCGGAATGATGCGGGAGCTGGCGCGGCAGTCCCTCAACGCGGCGGCCGTCCGCCATGCCGCCCGTCCGGCGCAGCCCGGCGCGTGACTCCCGCCGGGCCCGGATACGGAACCGCCGGCGACCTCGGTCATTGAGTCCGTAGTCATTGCCGGGCTGCTCAATGCCATTCCTGACGTTTGTTCGCTCGATCCCGACGAAGTTGATGGTCGGGTTCATACAGGGCTACCAGAAGATTATTTCGCCGCACATGCCGTCCTCGTGCCGGTTTTCGCCCACGTGCTCCGATTACTCGATCGAGGCGCTGAGGAAGTACGGGCTCGTGAAGGGCGTCATCCTGGCGACACACCGACTCCTGCGATGCCATCCGTGGGGTGGGCATGGGTATGATCCGCCGGTCTGGTATTCCGAGCGACCGGACTCTGCCGACGGAGCTTCCGAGAATCAAGCGCTCTCCTGACGCCATGGGCCGAGAGGACCACATAGATCTCGCCCGGGAGACGCCTGTGCGTTGCGCAGTCCTGACGGTCAGCGACACGCGGACCGAGGAGACCGACGGTAGCGGCCGGTATATCCGCTCCGCCCTGGCGGAGCGTAGCCTGCCCGTCACAGGCTACCGCGTCGTCGCCGACGATCCGGAGCGGATCCGGGCAGCCATCAGCGATCTGGCCCGCGACTCCGAGGTCATTCTCATCAACGGCGGTACCGGCATCAGCCGCCGGGACACCACCTTCGAGGCGGTCCAGTCGCTATTCGAAAAGACGATGCCGGGTTTCGGGGAGATATTTCGGACGCTCTCGTTTCAGGAGATCGGTCCGGCAGCCATGCTGTCTCGCGCCAGCGCGGGCGTGGCGAAGGACACGCTGATCTTCAGCATGCCGGGCTCGACGGCTGCGGTGAGGCTGGCGCTCGAGCAGCTCATCTTGCCGGAGATCCAGCACCTCGTCTGGGAGCTCGTGAGGCAGCCACAGAATCGGCAGCACTAGGATTTCGCCGCGGGACCCGCCCGCACCATGTCAGCGGGGACAGTCCGTATATTCGACCCGTGCTTCCACCCTCCGCGCCCTGATGCCGCGTGACCCATGGCCCGTGACGAGAGATCATTCAGGATTTTCAACACGCTCTCGGGGCAGGTCGAGGCCGTCCGTCCGATAGAGCCGGGTGCGCTGCGCTTCTACTCTTGCGGCCCGACGGTATACTCGACGGCGCACATCGGAAACTTCAGATCTTTTCTCACGGCCGACCTGATTCTGCGGACGGCCGAGGCGATCGGCTGGAGGGTCAAGTACGTCACTAACGTCACGGACGTGGGCCACCTTACGGAGGACGACGTCGCGGATACGTCCGGCCAGGACCGCATGGCCAAGGCCCTGGAGTCGGAGGGTCGGCGTTTCGTGAATGTCTACGACCTGGCCCGGCGCTACACGGACGAGCTCATTGCCGACTGGCAGCTGCTGAACCTTCGCGAACCGTACGTTCGGCCGCGTGCCACCGAGCACATGATGCAGCAGATTCAGGCCGTCGAAGAGCTGGTGGAGCGCGGCGCCGCATACGAAACGGACAAGGGGGTCTACTTCTCAGTGGCCGCGTTTCCCGAGTACGGCCGGCTGTCGGGGAACGTCAGTGCCGAGGCTCTGGAGCAGGCCGTACGCGATGTCGTGCAGGACGACGACAAGCAAGACCCCCGCGACTTCGCCCTCTGGAAAAAGGACCCGGGCCACCTGATGCAGTGGTTCAGCCCGTGGGGATGGGGCTTCCCCGGATGGCACATCGAGTGCTCCGTCATGTCCATGACGTACCTCGGCGATGAGATCGACATTCACGCCGGCGGAGAAGATCTCATCTTCCCGCATCACGAATGCGAGATCGCGCAGGCGGAGAGCCTCACCGGCAAGCCGTTTGCCCGGCACTGGGTTCACACCCGCTTCCTCCAGGTCGAGGGTGAAAAGATGTCCAAGAGCAAGGGCAATTACTACACCGTCAAGGATCTCGTGGCGCCCGAGTCCGAGGGCGGACGGGGCATCGACCCGTTTGCCCTCCGGCTTGCACTCATCTCGGGACAGTATCGCAAGCCATTCAACTTCACGTTTGACACGCTGAAGGCATCCATCAAACACGTCGAGCGCCTTCGATCGGCCCGCGATCTCGCGGAAGAGGCAGCGGGCAACGACGACGGGTCGCCGGACCGCCTCGGCGAACGACTTGACTCCGTGTACGAGGCGATGCTGGGGGCGATGCTGGACGATCTCAATACGCCGGCGGCGATTGCGTCGGCGATCGAGGGGGCGAAGTTGATTCAGGGGATGGGAGCCAACCTGAGCGCTGCGAGCGCAAGCAGTGCGCTCCGGTTTGTCGATCGTACGAACGACCTTCTCGGCATCGTGCAACACGAACGCGAGGCAGAGAGCGCGGCTGCGCCCGCGAGAGACGACCTCACAGATCAGGTCGAGGCTCTCTTGTCGCAAAGAGAGGAGGCCCGAAGGGCGAGGGACTTCGAGAAGGCTGATGCCATCCGGGCGCAGATCGAGGACCTGGGGATCGAGGTCATGGATTCGCCCACCGGCCCCACCTGGCGCAAAAAGACCGTGGTCTAGCGTGGCCCCGAACGATCTTACGCGAAAGAAGAAGCACGCGCTGGACATCCCTTATCTCGAAATCAAGGGAATCGACGGCGGCTTCGTTCGGATGGTCAACCGGCTGCTCGATGGAGGAACGCTGACCGGCGAACCTGAGGCGGACGAGTTTCTCCGCGAAAGTGCTGACGCAGTGCTCCTCGGACTGCTGTACGATCAGCGTGTCCGCGCAGAGTATGCCTTTACCGGTCCGATGCGGCTTCACGAACGGCTCGGTCACCTCGACATGGCCCGAATCGCGCGGATGGACCTGGATGAGCTCCGTGAGGTTTTTGCCGAGTCCCCGGCCGTACACCGCTTCACGAACCGCATGGCCGAGTACACGCTTGAGCTCGCGAAGGTCTTGGCGTCCGAATACGGAGGAAGCTCAGAAAACGTCTGGTCGGGCGGTGTGAGCGCGGAGGTCGTCGAGGAGAGAATCGCCGCCCTACCGGGGTTTGGCAAAGGCAAGGCGGCCAAGTCGCGGTTCGTGCTCCACTACTTCGGCCATCGGGATTTCTCGGGCGCCTAGCGTCTCCAGAAGGACGGCACGAACAGGATCATAACGGTAAAGATCTCCAGCCTGCCGGCCATCATCAGGATCGAAAGCACCCACTTCCCTGCCATCGGGACGTGCGCGTAGTTCTCGGCGGGTCCGAAAGTGCCGAAAGCAGGACCGATGTTGCCCACGCAGCTCATCGCCGACGAGAACGCGCTCAGCAGATCGAGGCCAAGGGCGGCCATCACGAACGTGCCGAGAAAGATCAGCCCGAAGTAGAGCACGATGAACGACAGGACGTTTCTCAGGACGTCCTGCGAGACGACCCTTCCGTTCAGCCGGACCGGCATCACGGCCTGCGGATGGATGAGCTGCCGGATTTCCTTGAACGAGTTCTTGAACAGAAGAATCTGCCGTATCACCTTGATGCCGCCTCCGGTCGACCCGGCCATCCCGCCGACGAAGAACAGGATGAAGATGACGGTGATCACGAGCGGCGGCCACAGCTCGTAGTCTGTGGTGCCGAAGCCGGTCGTCGTAATGATCGCCGTTGCCTGAAAGGCGCCGTAGCGCAGCGCCTCCGCCAGCGTCTGGTAGCCCTGGAATGCCGCGTCAACGGTTTGCTGGAACGGAAGGAACGACATGACGGGCTGCCACGTGACGAGCGAGATGACAATCGTGGCGACGACGACGATGCCGGTGTAGACCTTGAACTCCGTGTCCCGAACGACGGTGATTGCTTTCCCTCGCAGCATGCGATAGTGCAGTGCGAAGTTCACACCTGCCAGGAACATGAACACCGTAATCACCCAGTCCACATAGGCCGAGTCGTACTGTCCGACCGAGCCGTTCTCGGTCGAGAACCCGCCAGTGGCCATGGTGGCGAAGGCGTGGTTAATCGAGTCGAACACGCCCATCTCCGGAAGCAGCAGTCCGACCTCGATGGCCGTGATGCCCACGTAGATCAGCCAGAGTCGCTTCGCGGTTTCTCGGAC
The DNA here is from genome assembly GCA_041580055.1 of Rhodothermales bacterium. Taxonomy (GTDB): domain Bacteria; phylum Bacteroidota; class Rhodothermia; order Rhodothermales; family JABDKH01; genus JABDKH01. The sequence continues at coordinate 12,686 of JBFGEP010000024.1, forward strand.
CCTGGGCGTAAGCTTGTCGGCCGACGGCCCCGGCACCTCGGCCTTGTAGAGCTGCATGCCGCCCACGCCGAGGATCGGCAGGATGGCAAGGGTCAGGACAATGATGCCCATTCCTCCCAGCCAGTGGGCCAGGCTACGCCAGAACAGAAAAGCGTTGGGCAGGTCCTCGATGGCCGGGCTCCGGGCTCCGCCCAGGATCGTGGCGCCAGTCGTGGTGAATCCGCTCATCGTCTCGAAGAACGCGTCTGTGTACGTCTCGAGGACGCCCGAGAGGACGAACGGCAGCGCTCCCATGAGTGACAGCACGAACCAGGCGAGCGCGACAATCGCGAAGCCTTCCCTCACTCGTAGCTCGGCGTCCGATCGCAGGCCCCGCCACAGTGCGGCGCCGAGCGCCAGCGACAGTCCGGCCGTGATGAGGAAGCTCCACCCGGCCGACTCTCCGTAGATCGCAGCCACGCCGGCCGGCGCCAGCAGAGCGATCCCCAGAAAGAACAGCAGGGCGCCCAGCGTGCTGGCTACGATCTTGATGTTGACAATCATGCCTGTGTCGCTGAGTGGACCAGCGGGCTACGGCTTCGAAAACAGCCGCTCAACTTCGTCGACGAGTCGGGGCAGAGCAAACACGATAGCCCGGTCTCCGACCTCGACCTTCGTGGTACCCGTCGCGATCTCCACGCTCTTACCGCTCGTAACGGCACCGACGAGCACGCCCTTCGGCAGGTCGATCTCGGCCAGTGTGCCGTAGGTGATCGGGGCCCGCGGCGCGGCCTCGATTTCAATGATCTCGGCGTCGAGACCGGGGACGGTCGCCACGCTGAGCACGTGCTTGCCGCGCAGAAACCGGAGTATCTCGCGTGAGATCGCGAGCTTGGTGCTGACGGCGGCGTCGAGGCCGATCGACTGACTGATGGGGATGTACGCGGCCTTCGACAGAAGGGCGATGGTCTTCTTGACCCCGAGGTGCTTCGCCAGCAGGCACGTCACCAGATTCGATTCCTCATCGTCTGTGACGGCGACGAAGGCGTCCATCTCGCCGAGCCCCTCCGTCGCCAGCAGATCGATGTCCGTGCCCTCTCCGTGGATCACTAGAACACCCTTCAGCTCGTTCGCGAGCACTTCCGCCCTGGGACGACGCGGTTCGATCAGCTTCACCCGCTTGTTCTTCTCCTTGCCGAGCTGTCCTGCGACGCGAGCGCCGATCGTGGTGCCACCCAGAATCATCACCTCCTGCGCCTTGCCCTCCTTCTTGCCTGTCATCCTTACCAGCGCGGGCACGAACTTGGGCGGCGCCAGGACGAACATCTGGTCGTTCAGCCGAAAGCGATCGTCCCCGCGAGGCACGATCGTCCGGATGCCCCTGACAAAAGCCATCACGCGGAACGTGATGTCCTCGTTTTCCGAGACGACCTCGAGGATCGACTTTCCGATTATGTCGGACTCGCGGCCGAGGCGGATCCCGACGAGCTGGAGCCGGCCATCCGCAAAGGTGAG
>JBFGEP010000025.1:0-14041 GCA_041580055.1 Rhodothermales bacterium
GAAGCGTCTACCGTCGCCACAAGACGTCTGTCAGGGAGCCGTACGACGATGAGTACAGGCGGGTGCTGTCGAATGGCCACTTCGAGGTGTTGTTCTGCAACACCGCCGGGCGTCTCGCCGAAGGAAGCCGGACGAACCTGTTTGCAAACATCGGAGGCCAATTGCTGACACCTCCGGTGGAGGAAGGCGCACTTCCGGGCATACGCCGAGCCATAGTTCTGGAACAGCAGCCGGGTGCCGGTGAATCCCGGCTCACGCCGGCCGACCTCAAGCGGGCGGATGCGTTGTTCGTGTGCAACGCCGTCATTGGAATGGTCGAAGTCCAGTTGATAGATTCGGAAGCTGGATAATCCTTAAGGAAGAATCATGAGCGATCAAGACCAGGCAGACCTCAACCTCGATCTGGACCGATACCGCGTGACGCCGGGATCGAGCGTCAACCTGTCCAGCTGGTCCACCGCGGACGACGGCGGATTGGAGAAGGCGGCGGCGCGAAAGGCATTTGCGGCTGCAAGAAAGAGCTTAGTCCGAATGCAGGAAAGGCTGTACGCAGAGGGGGAGCAGGCGCTGCTGCTGGTGCTGCAGGCGATGGACACCGCAGGCAAGGACAGCACGATTCGGAGCGTCACGGAAGGAATCAACCCACAGGGCTGCCGGGTCTACAGCTTCAAGGTCCCATCTGAGAATGAGTTGGCCCGCGACTTTCTGTGGAGGGTGCATCACCAGGTCCCGCGCAAAGGACACATCGGCATCTTCAACAGGTCGCACTACGAGGACGTCCTGGTGGTACGTGTCAAGGGGCTCGCGCCGGCCGACCTGATCGATCGGAGATACGATCACATCAACGACTTTGAGCGACTTCTCGTGGACCACGGCACGCGGATCGTCAAGGTGATGCTGCACATCTCGAAGGACTACCAGCTGTCGCGCCTCCGTCGCCGTCTCGAGCGTCCCGACAAGCTGTGGAAATTCAACCCCGGAGACCTGAAGGAACGGCAGCGCTGGACCGACTACATGAAGGCTTACGAGACCACGCTGGAGCGCTGCTCGACCGCACACGCTCCGTGGTACGTGATTCCCGCAGAGAAGCGATGGTACCGCAATCTCGTGATCAGCAGATTGCTGCTTCGGGAACTTCACGAGATGGATCCGCAGCTGCCCGACCTCGATTTCGACCCCGCCGACTATCCGCCCGAGTCGCTGACATGACAGCTCCGGACGTCAGCCGGCGTCCGTCCTTCGGCCCGGAGTCAGGACCGTTCGCACCGCGTGTCTCCCGTCGACGGGATACGTCATCGCATCCTTGTCCGGATAGCTCTCGCGCCGGATGCCGGAGCTCACGTTCGGATACCATCGCCGAATCATGAAGTCGACCGGCAGCGTCATGCGAGACCAACCCTCCCAGCTGTTGGCCGGCTTCGCCGCGTCGGCTCCGGCGACGGCAGACCAGTTGGGGGCCGACGGGTGACCGTTTCCGCGTATCGTGTGGGGAGTAAAACGCGAAAGGCCTCGCGGTGCCCCCTCGTTCGATTCACGCAGCAAGGGGAAGTGCACCTCAGCCGCGCCTACATCCTCCCACCGCCAGACGCTCAGGTCATAGCCGTACCGTTGCGCGAGCGAATCAACGGCGCCCCAGAACAGGCGGGCGGAGGCCTGCATCGTTCGTACGGAGTCGGAACGGGAGAGCCCGGGCCACGATCCGAATTCTCGGAACGCCTCCTCCGCCCAGGTGGCAAATATGGATGCAGCGATGCTGGCCCCGTCGAAGCGAAAGTCCCAGTTCCTGAGGTAGGTGCTGGCTTCGTCCGTGAGCGCGTCAGCACCACCGGCCTCTGCGACCGACCGGACCACGGCGGGTGCCCAGGCGGCAGCCCACGGGCTGAATGTATCCGCGAACCAGGCTCTGGGGTTGAACCCGGGACCCGCCAGCATCAGCGAGTCAAGTCGCCGGCGGGCGTACGAAAAAAAAGCGGACTCCGTGGCGACCTGACCGGCGGCGAGCGCTGCGGCTTCGGACCGAAAGGTAGATACCCGCCCGGCCTCGGAGACCAGGATGCCGGAGCCGGCGGCGAGCTGGAAGGCCGGGTCCCGGTCGCGGATCAGCTCAAGCCACCCTTCGGCGTCGGTGACGGGCCGGAGGCCCTTCCAGTGAACAACGCTCCCGACCGATCCGTCCGAACCGTCCTCCGGATCTCCCACGAGCGCCGAGGTGTCGGATTGCGCCACGTCAACCAGCTTCTCAGAACCGTCGGGCAGCAGAAAGATCTGACGGCTCAGATTCCTGAGGGAGTCGAGTGGGACGCGTGACACGGCCAGCGACTGGTCGAGCAGGAAGGCCCACGACCGGGATGCCGTTCGGCCCGAAAGGAAGAACGGCGTGCCGATGAGGCACGCCCCGCGCAGTGTCGGCTGGCCGGCGAGGCTGATAGCAGATTCGAACAGGACGGGCAGGGCTGAGGAGCCCCAGACATACCTCACGTATATACCCGGCTCGGCCGGCGCCTCGGATGCCACGATCAGGCTTTCACCGAAATCGTGCAGACGCAGCAGTTCGCGGATGGGCCGCTCGATGTGCACCGCCGAGGCCGTATCCGGCTCGGCCGAAACCCACGCGAAAAGGCGCTCCACCGCTATGGAGTGCCACGGCTCCCAGACGGACGGCACGTGCCCCGAGAGCACGAGCGACGGGTCGCGCTGCACGGACCTGGACGACAGGGCTGCGTTCACACCACGGGCGAACGCATCGAGCACCTCGCGCTGCTCCGGTCCCAGCGAACGATAGGCCGAATGCGCCGAAGCCTCCAGGCCGATCTGTGCGGCCAGCTCATCAGCGGGCACCCCGCGTTTGCCGGCAAGCTTCGAGAGCTCCCCGGTTGCCGCCGCGCGGTAGACCGCCAGCGGCCACGGTTGAACGGCCGCCTGGGCATATCCAAGCCCCGACATCGCGTCTGCCAGGGTCAGTGCCTCGACCGCCGAGGTTCGCTGGTCGGAGAATCCGACCGTCACCCGGTCCGCGAGTCCGTCGACCGTCGCCTCTTCCGGCGGACCCGCCTCGATGACGTACGCGAAATACGCCAGCAAGGCCAGTGCTGCGAGTGCGCCCGACAGGAAAATGAGGACGACGGTGAGGAGGCGGTTCACGGAGCGTGCGGGTGTGCCCGTTCGCGTCTGCCTTGTCGAACAAGGTCTGGGAAGCGGTGAACGGAGTTTGGGTCAAAATATAGTCGCCTCGACGCGCCGAGGGTAGCCATCTCGGGTCGGGCCGGCACCTTGCGCCGGAACGTATCGAGATCTGCCCCGCGCTCGGCGAACGCAACAATTCCGTTGCGCACTTCGTTGGTGGTAGCCGCGGCCTTTCACGATTGGCACTGGTATTACTCCTCATGACAAAGAAATTTCGCGTTCTCGGTTCGGGCGTGGCGCTTCTGGGCGTCGGAGTCCTGCTTGGGGTGACGGTCGGGCTCCAGATCTCGGACGACAAGACCTACGAATCTCTCAAGAAGCTGGAGGACGCGTTTCTGGTCGTAACCCAGAAGTACGTTGAGAACGTCAGCTCCGTCCAGCTCGCAGAGAGTGCGATAAAGGGGATGCTTGAGGAGCTTGACCCACACAGCGTGTACATCGACGCCGAGCAGATGCGCCGCGTCAACGAAGACTTCAACGCGTCGTTCGAAGGCATCGGAATTTCTTTCGAGTTGATTCCAGGCCCCGAGGGGCAGGACACGGTCGCTGTGTTGAATCCGCTGCCGGGAGGGCCAAGTGAGGAGGTGGGCCTGCTGTCCGGCGATCGGATCGTGGAGGTGGATGGAGAGTCTGCGATCGGCTTCACGTCCGAAGACGTGCAGAGAACGCTGAAGGGTCCGGGCGGGACGACCGTCGACGTCACAATAAAGAGGCCGGGCTACCGGAGGACGCTCTACTTCACCATTACCCGCGACAAGATACCGATCAACACGCTTGATGTGGCCTACATGGTCGACGCGCGGACCGGGTTCATAAAACTGAACCGATTCGCACGGACGACGCATCAGGAGTTTCGCTCCAGCCTGTCAGGCCTGAAAAAGCAGGGGATGGAGCGACTGATCCTCGACCTGCGCGGCAATGCCGGCGGGTACCGCGACATGGCGGTCCGGGTAGCGGACGAGCTTCTCTCGCCCGGCAAGCTCATCGTTTCCACAAAGGGTCGCTTTCCCGACACGAACGAGGAGTTTCGCTCCCGTCCCGGCGGCCTCTTCGAGTCCAATCCCGTGATCGTTCTCGTGGACGAAAACTCCGCCTCTGCAAGCGAGATTGTCGCCGGTGCCCTGCAGGATCACGATCGCGCGCTGATCGTGGGCCGCAGGACTTTCGGCAAGGGGCTGGTTCAGCAGCAGTTCGTCCTCAACGACGGAAGCTCGCTTCGCGTCACCGTCTCGCGCTACTATACCCCGTCCGGCCGCCTCATCCAGACGCCCTACGAGAACGGTGACAGGCAGGAGTACTATCTGAGCAAGCTCCGGCAGATGGAGGAGGACGCGGCGAGAGACGGGGGCGCCGCACTGGCCGGCGTCCCGGACTCACTGAAGTTCAAGACTGCCGCGGGGCGCATCGTCGTCGGGGGTGGAGGAATCCTTCCCGACCGCGTGGTCTATTCGGACACGCTCTCTCCGTTCATGCAGACGGTTCTCGCCAGGGGACTCGAGCGTTCCTTCGTGCGCGACTGGCTGGATCGAAAAGGTGCAGACTACAAGCTCGCGTGGTCCGATCGCCGCGACGAGTACTTCGACTCGTTTGAGCTGAGCGCGGAGGATTTTGACGAGTTCGTTGCGTTCGCGGAGAACAACGGCGTCAAGATTGTCGTGGGTACAAATAGGACCGAGCAGGTGGATGAGGGGGAGCTCGAGGAGTTCACCACCGCGGACCTCGCGGCGGATGAGGAGCTGCTCAAGCTGCTGATCAAGGGACGCATCGCCGGCCGCATCTACGACCGATCGGCGTGGTACCCCGTGTATCGCGAGTTCGACAAGCTGCTCCAGCAGGCCATGAGCCTCTGGCAGCAGGCCGAGTCGATGGCCCATCGCATACCGGCTGACTGACGAAAGGCTCCTTTCTGGGGCGAAAAAGGCCGTTTTTGCACACGATCCCATCCGGAGATCTGTGCCTGCGGCGACCGCTGTTTATGGGCACGCGGAGGGTTGTTCCAGTGAGGCTCGGAGGGGTCCCATCGCGTTGACAATCCGGGCGATATTGGATATTATCGGTGTCACGCCAACAATCTTCGTAAACTCTGGGTGCCTCCCAGACGACCACCGCTTTTCTTCGGAGTCGCGTCGGACTTAATGGGTCGAAGTGGAGGCACGGACACGCATCGGATACTACTGGAGGAAACAAAACATGGGGCTGTATAGCGTCTTCATGTTGCTGCCGCAGGAAGCTGCGGATCCCGGCATCATCAACGTCCTGGTGGAGAAGTTCAATGAAGGGAACGACGGCGGCTTCATGTGGCCGATTCTCGTCACGCTGATCATTGGACTGGCTATCGCCTTCGAGCGAATCATCACGCTCAACCGGGCCGACATCAACACCCGGCAGTTCATCGTCAACGTCAAGGAGGCATTGCAGAGCGGGGGCATCTCCGCTGCCGAGGAAGTCTGCGCCAACACCCGCGGCCCAGTCGCCTCGGTGTTCCAGGCCGGATTGCTTCGACACGACGAAGGCATTGAAGCGGTCGAGAAGGCAGTCATCTCGTACGGCTCGATAGAGATGAGCTTCCTCGAGCGCGGCCTCGTATGGTTGTCGCTCTTCATTTCGCTGGCGCCCATGTTCGGGTTCCTCGGAACCGTCGTGGGTATGGTCGGCGCGTTCGACGCCATCGAGACGGCGGGCGACATCTCACCGAGTCTCGTGGCGGGCGGTATTAAGGTGGCGCTCCTGACGACGGTTTTCGGTCTTATCACCGCCATCATCCTGCAGTTCTTCTACAACTATGCCGTTTCGAAGGTGGACAGGATCGTCTCGGACATGGAAGAGTCTGCACTGGAGCTCATCGATTCGCTCGTGCTCCTGCAGGCCGGCAACCCTGTTCGGGAAGGCTGACCTGACTCGCCACGATACATTGCACAGAATCTGACAGGAAAGTCCGATGGGAATCGCGCAGATTGGAATCATCGTCACCGTAGCCCTTACAGGCCTCTCGCTGCTGGGGATGTTGCTGTTCGGCATACGCAGTTTCATGTTCGGCAAGGTGAGCCCCATCACCACGGGGGCCGTGCTGCTGCCGGTCGTGCTGCTCGTGATCCTGGGCTTCGTGCTCGGCGACTGGCCGACGGCGGCGATCTACTCGCTGCTGATCATGCTCGTCGTGGCCGCAATCTCGATGGTGCTCTCGAGCGTCAAGGGATTGCTGAGGATGGGCTAACCCAAAGAGACGAGGTCTTCGACTATGGCCGGCCTAATGAAAAAGAAGAAGACGCGGGAGGCTGAGATTCCGACAGCCTCGATGGCTGATATCGCCTTCCTCCTGCTGATTTTCTTCCTCGTGACCACGACCATCGACGTCGACACGGGAATCGGTATGGTCCTTCCGCCTCCGCTCGACGAGAACGTGGACCCACCCCCGGTGAAAGAGCGCAATATGCTCAAGATTCTCGTCAACGAGACGGGAATGGTGCTGCTCGAAGACAAGCCCTCGGCTATCAACATGATCCGGGCGGAAGTGAGAAAGCACGTAACGAACGGCGGCGCAGATCCGAACTACTCCGAGACACCGTCAAGGGCTATCGTCTCGATCAAGACCGCCCGGCAGACGCCATACAACTCGTACATAGAGGTCCTGGACGAAGTCTGGATGGCCTACTTCGAGATCTGGGATTCGGAGGCGCGCGCTCTGGGGTATCCCAACTACAAGGATTACGTGGCGTCGCTCGGTGAGGACCAGGAGAATGAGGTTCGCGAAAAGATTCCTGCGGGAATCTCTATCGCAGAGCCGGATGCGTCGTAAGCTGCAGAGGAAGACACATGTCATCGCACTTTAAGAAGAAGGCAAAGACGGACCAGGGGATTCCGACCGCCTCGCTGCCGGACATCATCTTCATGCTGCTGATCTTCTTCATGGTCAGCACCGTGCTCCGCGAGACGACGGTCCAGGTCCGAACGCTGCTGCCCCGCGCTGAGGCGCTCACCAAGATCGACCAGAAGCGCCTGGTATCTTACATGTACGTCGGGCCGAAGAAGCTCTCCGGCACGCGCGTCGGAGATACGGCAGTCCAGATTGATGATGCGCTGATCGAGGAAATAGGCAACATCCGGAACGTGATGTACAGGAAGCTGCTGGAGCAACCCAAGCTGATCGTCTCGCTGCGGGTAGACCAGGAGTCAGAAATGGGAATTGTGCTCGACGTGCAGCAGGAGCTGCGTCAGGCGAATACGCTTCGGATCAACTACTCCACAAAGCCGGTCATTTAAGTTCTCTAGTATTCGATCGTGTCCTGAAGAGAAGCCCTGCCCCAGGTAGGGCTTTTTCTTTATCATCCGGTCTGAACGAAGGAGCCACGTCCATGTCTCATACAATTACGCTGTTGCCCGGTGACGGCATCGGCCCCGAGGTGGTCGAAGCGACCGTTACCGTGCTTGAGGCCACGGGCGTTCGATTCGATTGGGACCGACACGACGCGATCGGCGAGGCCGCGATCGACCGGTTTGGTGAGCCTCTTCCGGCCCACATCCTGGACTCCATCCGGCGCAACGGAGTGGCGCTCAAGGGACCCGTAACCACACCGGTGGGCCACGGCTTTAAGAGCGTCAACGTGGGGCTTCGTCAGAAGCTCGACCTGTTTGCGAACGTCCGGCCGTGCAAATCACTGCCGGGGCTGAAAACGCCGTTCCAGGACGTAGACCTGATCATCTTCCGAGAAAACACGGAAGGCCTGTATTCGGGGATCGAAAACCTCGATGAAAGGCTCGAGATCGTCGACTCGATCGCGCGCATCACCCGGGTAGGGTCCGAGAGGATTATTCGTTTCTCCTTTGATTATGCCGAGACGCACGACCGCAAGCTGATCACGGTGGTCCACAAGGCCAACATCCTAAAGGCGGCCGGCCGGCTCTTTCTCGACATCGCGGCCGAAGAGTCGGAGCGCCACCCGGGAGTGGAGCTGAACGACCGCATCATCGACAACATGGCGATGCAGCTGGTCATGTTTCCCGAACGCTACGATTGCATCGTCACGACCAATCTCTTCGGAGACATCCTCAGCGATCTCTGCGCAGGCCTCGTGGGCGGACTGGGAGTCGTCGCCGGGGCGAACATCGGGGAAGACTGTGCGGTCTTCGAGGCCGTGCACGGCAGTGCACCGGACATTGCCGGTCAGAACAAAGCCAATCCGACCGCGCTCATTCGGACCGCGGAGTTGATGCTCCGCCACCTGGGCGAGACGGTCGCCGCAAACGCTCTCCACGACGCCCTGCACGCGACGTACGAGGAAGGCGAGTATTTGACCAGGGACGTCGGAGGCACGTGCTCGACGACCGAGTTCGCAACCAGGCTCGCAGAGCGGGTTGCTTCCCTTGTTTAGGAGCGGAGGCGCGAGATGATTCAGAGAGTGCAGTCGATCTACCTGCTGCTTGCGGCGCTTCTCGCGGTGGCGGTTCCGTTCGCCGGAGGCGCCGTGACGCCGGACTCGTGGATCTGGTACACACCGCTGAAAGTGGCCCTGTCGATTCTGGTTGCCGTCGGCAGCCTGGTGGCCATCCTCCTGTACGGTGACCGTCCGAAGCAGAAGGGACTGGTGGTGGTTCTGGTGCTGCTTGCGGCCGGACTGACGGTATTGCTGATGCTGGGCTGGTGGGTAAGCCGGAGGACCGACCCGGCCTTCTGGCCGCTCGTCTTTCCTCTCCTCGCGATCGCGGCTCTCTTCCTCGCACGGCGGGCCATACTCAAGGACATCAAGCTCGTCCGATCCATGGACCGCCTCCGCTAGCGACCTCGATTCGACCGGGACGTGGTGAAATGCCACCGCAAACTGAGGACTCAAACGCGGAAGGGCGGCCGTTCATCGTCTATCCGCTGCTGATCGCGGGGCTGTCAAGCTTTGCGTTCAGTCCGATCCTCATTCGACTGGCGACCGACGTGCCCGCACTCAGCCTCGCGGTCTGGCGCACCCTTTTCTCTGTCGCGATGCTGGCGCCGTTCGCCCTCAGATCGATCGGTCCGGAGGTCAGGCAGTTTACCGCACGCGATGTGAGGCTCATTGTGGTGGCGGGCGTGTTGCTGGCATTCCATTTCGTCTCGTGGATTTCTTCGCTCTATCATACGTCCGTCGCCAGCGCATCAGTGCTTGTTTCCCTGAGCCCCATCTTCCTCGCGATTCTCGGCTTTCTTTTTTTACGGGAAAGGCTTTCGCCCAGAATGGTGGTCGCGATTGCGCTGGCCTTCGGTGGAAGCGTGTTGATCGGGGTCGGCGACGCGGGGGGCGGGCCGATGTCGGGCAACGCGATCCTGGGTAACTCGCTCGCAACGGTAGCCGCCCTGTTTGTCAGTCTGTATCTGCTGATCGGCCGTGTGATGCGCCAGAAGGCGTCATGGCTGGCCTACGTCTTCTGCCTCTACTCGGTGGTTGCGGTGGTCGTGCTGATGTTCGCCCTGGTTGATGGGACGCCCCTGCTGGGCCTCGGCGCCCGCATCTACCTCCTGTGCGCACTCATGGCACTCGGCCCGCAGATTATCGGCCACGGCTCATTCAACTACGCCCTGAAGTACTTCCCCGCAGCACTGCTGGGGCTGCTCTCGCTCACGGAACCGATCGGCGGCTCCGTCCTCGCCTACTTTCTGTTCGACGAGATACCGTCGGGCGCTGCTCTGCTCGGGATGGTCATCGTCCTGCTGTCTATTGCCGGCGCTCTCGTGCCGGTCGGGCGCAGTATGTCCGCCTCTAGTCGGACCCAAAACGGTCGGCAGGAAGGTCCGAAAATCGGCGACGCCTCCTGATGTAGTAGTCGAGCACGACGCTCCCGCGGTATACGGAAGCAGGCAGGCTGGCGCCGGCCGGAGATCCCGGGTACTCCCGACGCAGCCTCCGCGCGTCGCGATGCCCACGCCAGATGGCCTTCGCCTCGCCGGGCCGGCCCAGGAGCACGGCTCGCAGGGCTGCGATTCCGTCCAGAACGGTGCGGCCGAGCCTCACCCTGCGCCAGTCGGCAGGCGGGAGGTTCTTGTACAGTGTGAGAAGGTTGTTTCGGAAGTTGTAGTACGTCTTCGCGTCGCTGGACTCGGCGAGAGAGCCTCCGCCCAGATGGTAGACGACGCTCCGCGGCTCGCAGACGATTCGGTATCCGCGTCGTCGCAGTCTCCAGCACAGGTCGATCTCCTCCTGGTGCATGAAGAACCTCTCGTCAAGAAGCCCCACCTCGTCCAGATGTGTTCTGCGGAACATCGCGGCGGCTCCGGTGGCCCACAGGATGTCCTCGACCGTATCGTACTGGCCCCCGTCGATCTCCAGCGTGTCGAACATGCGCCCTCGCGCGAACGGGAATCCCCACCGGTCGATGAAGCCGCCGGCGGCGCCGGCGTATTCGAATCGGTCCCGGGCGTTCCACTTCAATATCTTGGGCTGCACCGCCGCAATCCGCGGGTCCGACACCATCTGCTGGACCATCGGTTCGAGCCAGTGCGGGTCGACCTCCACGTCATTGTTGAGGAGCGTCACAAACTCACCGCTCGCCTCGGCGATGGCCAGGTTGTTTCCCCGGGAGAACCCGTAGTTCTCGTCGTGACGCACTACGCGGATGCTCGGATACGTGTTGGAGACCCACTCCGCGGAGCCGTCGGTGGATGCATTGTCCGCCAGGATGATCTCGATGTTGGCGTACGACGACGCAACAACGGACGGGAGGAACTGCTGCAACAACGGCAGTGCGTTCCAGGTAACGATGATGACGGAAACGAGGGGCTCCGCGTCCAGTACTTTGTCCTGCATCGCGGCTGCAAGAGGAATCGAAGGAATGGAAGATACTCCCGTCGTTGAATTCGCCAAAGGTGAGCCACGTCATGCCTAGCCGGGCGACGACAGATCAAGACGGCGCTCCTCCGGGACTCGATCAAGCGCTCTCGACTCTGCGGAAACACTGGGGTCACACCGACTTCAGGCCAGGCCAGTGGGAGGTGATCGAGGCCGTCCTCTCTGGTACACACGCTCTTGCAGTCCTGCCCACCGGGACGGGCAAATCCGTCTGCTACCAGCTGCCGGCCATTCTGCAGCCGGGCCTGACCCTCGTAGTTTCGCCACTGATCGCTTTGATGCGCGACCAGGTGGACGGACTGCGCCGCCACGGTATCTCAGCGACATGCATAGACTCGACGCTGTCCGACTCGGAGATCGATCAGCGGCTGACCGACTCGGAATACGGAAAGTACAGGCTTCTGTACGTGGCTCCCGAGCGACTCGGCACGGAACGCTTCCGGGCCCGGTCGCACCGGTTCGGTATTCGAACGGTTGTGGTCGACGAGGCACACTGCGTGAGCGAGTGGGGCCACAGTTTTCGTCCATCCTACCTGCGGATCCCTGACGCCGTCGGATTGCTGGATAACCCGGTGGTCGTGGCACTGACGGCCACCGCTACCCCGCGAGTCCGAAGCGACATACGGTCATTACTGGGTCTGCAGGACCCACGCATGGTGGTCACGGGGTTCGACCGACCGAACATCGAGTGGGCCGTGGTTCGGAATGCGGACAAGCGACGCAGAGTGCTGTCGCTGCTGTACGGGCTCCGTGGCGCCGCAATAGTCTATGCCGGCACACGACGGGCGACACAGGAGTGGGACCAGTGGCTTCAAACGAAGCAGGTCCGATCGGTCCACTATCACGGCGGCCTCGGATCGGAGCCGCGCGAGGTCGCCCAGCAAGCGTGGATGAGCGGGAAGGCCCAGGTCATCGTCGCCACCAGTGCTTTCGGGATGGGCATCGACAAGCCTGACGTGAGACACGTCATTCACGTGGATCTCCCCCTCAGCCTGGAGGCCTACTATCAGGAAGCCGGCAGGGCGGGGCGCGACGGCGAAAGTGCGCACGCGACGCTGATCCTGGGTGACGGAGACGACCGCTTGCCGAGGGCGCTCGTGGACCGGTCTTTCCCGACTGCGGAGCAGGTAACGCAGGTCTACGATTCCATCTTCAGCCTCGGTCGCGTGGCGATTGGCGCCTCGGGAAGGGGGCCGCTGCAGGTCGACATGTCGGAGGTGGCCCGCGTCTCCGGCGTGCCGGGACCGGTGGCCGAGCAGGTCCTCGACCATCTTGAACGCGCAGGATGTTTTGTGAGCCTGCCCAGTGACGGCTCCGGCTATCTCCGCCTCCTGTCATCGCCGGAGGTGCTGCGCTCGCTTTCGGGTCCTGACCGGTCCGAAACGATGGGCCGCCTGGCAGATCAGCTTTTGCGGCGGGACGCCGGAGGCGCCTACCACAACTGGGTCCGGGTCAGGCCCGGTAGACTTGCCCGGCGCCTTTCCATGTCGGACGAGGATCTCCAGAAGGCCCTGAAGTATCTGGATCAGGCCGGCCACCTGAGCTGGAGAGCTCCGGGGGAGTCGAGGCGCATCGTTATGCTGGAACCGCGACGCTCAAAGGCACCGGCTGACGCGAGAACGCTCGACCGGGCGAGGGTAAGTGCGATTCGTCGACTCGAAGACCTGATTCGGTATGCGCAGTATCGTGGCTGCCGCCGCAACTACATTCTGACGTACTTCGGCGAGCGCAGCGTGGCCCGATGCGCCCGCTGCGACAACTGTCTGGGTACGCACCGGGTCGCCGGGTCCGGCGCGGCCGACGATCAGATCATTCGGGCGGTGTTGTCTGCCGCCGCGCAGGGTATCGATCTCAGCGAGTGGTCGATCGGGTCGCCGTGGTCCGTCGACGAGGTCGACGAGTGTATCGACTGGCTGGTGCGGGAGGATTGCCTCCGGGCGAACTTCGCGCCCGACTTTTCGCTCGAGGTCACGGATCGCGGACGCAAGCTCCTCTGACCCGGCTTTCCTAGGGCGGCGGGAATGTACTCAGCACGCCCGCCTCTTCGAGGGCGGCCTCCTCGGCCGACAGGCTGTCGATCACCTGGTTGTAGAGGGCGAGGTATTCCTCCGGTCTGTCCGCATAGTAGCGGATGGCCGCCTCGAACTGTGCGTGGGTGACCCCGTGAACGGCGAGAATTGAGTCTCTCAGGTCCGGGTGCGCGTCCGCAACCAGCTCTCGGCGCGCTTCGAGGAGGTGAAGGTCGAGGATTACGGAACCGAGCGTCTTCATGTCGAGAGGGCGTCGTGCATCACCACACCCTGCCAATGAGCCGACCATCGACATGAGGACGGCCAGTCCCCACACCGTAGGGAGTAGCGCTCGCAGCCTCACTGCGAAACACCTCCGGCATGCAGCAGCACGGCCGGAATAGAAGCGTCCACCTCCTGCCGGCTGCGGAACGTGTGCGCGATGACGTCCATCTGGCGCATGAACTCCCTCTTCTTGAAACCGGGGGCGAACACCATCCCGTCGATGAGGTAGTTGCGGCCGCTCTCCTCGTCGTAGAAACCGTAGGTCAGGAAGGGCCCGCCCATACCGTTAGGAACGACGTCGCCGTCGTCGTCAGGCCCGATCATGTGCCACAGCCCGCGAACCTCGAAGCCATAGCGGTCAAGGAAGTCGACGTTCTGGGCCTCGAGCGGTCTTCTATAGTCGATGTTGATGTAGCCGCCCACATTGCCCAGGAGATACTTCTGCCCGAGAGAATCCCTCTTTCTGAAGATCCACTCCGGAGTGAGCTCGTTCGGGTCGGCGTACTCTTCGTAGTACACGAACACGCTGCGCCACGAGTCCGGCAGAATCCTGCGAAGCCAGACGAAATTCGTGGTGTCCGCCGCGATGACGTAGTCGTGCTGCACCTTGACCTTCGCGGCGTGGCGAGCCAGGAGCGTGTCTTCGACATCGAACTGCCGTCCGCTGTCGTACATCTCGCGCTCCAGCAGTCGGCGCTCGTGGTCGGCAAAGAGGGATCGCATCTCCGGGCCCGATTCTTGAACGATGCTGAC
>JBFGEP010000026.1:0-13804 GCA_041580055.1 Rhodothermales bacterium
ATCGTTCATGCTCATCTTCACCAACTCGCTTTCTGAACGCCCGGGATCTCTCCGTTCAAGGCCTGCTCACGAAAGCAGATCCTGCAGAGGCCGAACCGGCGCATGAACGCGCGCGCTCGCCCGCAGCGGTGGCACCGATTCACCGTTCGCGTGCTGTACTTGGGTCGGCGTTTGGCCTTCTCGACCAGAGCCTTTCTAGCCATGTTTGTCGTTCCTGTTGGTCTCGGGAGCCTGGCCGTCAGACAACCACCGGGGTCTCGCCCCGGAACGGCATGCCCATTTCACGCAATAAAACGAGTGCTTCATCGTCCTTGTCGGTTGTCGTCACGAAGGTGATGTTCATCCCGTGGATGCGGACGATCTCGTCGTAGTCGATCTCTGGGAAGATCATCTGCTCCTTCACACCCACGGTGTAGTTCCCACGGCCATCGAAGGCGCGGCTGTTGTAGCCACGGAAATCCCTCACCCGCGGAATCGCCGTGCTGATGAAGCGGTCCAGGAACTCATACATACGCGTTCCACGCATCGTGACCCGGACACCCACCGGCATGCCATCTCGTAAGTTAAAATTCGATATAGACTTACGCGCACGCGTAACGACCGGCCGCTGACCCGAAATACGGGACAGCTCTTTGACGGCCGACTCGAGCAGCTTCGGATCGTCCTTGGCGCTTCCGAGCCCGGTGTTGATCACGATCTTCTCGAGGCGTGGGACCTGCATCGGGTTCTCGAACCCGAAGACCTCGGTCAGCTTCGGTCGTACGTGCTTTTCGTAGTGCTCTCTGAGCCTTGTCTCGGACATTTGTTCCTGGTGTCGTTGCTTCTTCAGCGCTACGCGGTGGGCACCGGAGTCCCGCACCGCTTGCAGAGGCGCTCGACCGTGCCGTCCGCATCGCGCTGGTGTCCGACGCGCGACGGCGCATCGCAATGAGGACAGATCAGCATCACGTTCGAGGCATTGATCGGGGCCTCGAACGATACGATCCCTCCCTCCGGATTCTGCGGCGAGGGGCGCTGATGACGCTTCCGCACGTTGATCCCCTCCACAACCACCTGGCGCTTGCGCGGCAGAGAGCGGATCACCTGTCCGCGAGCACCCTTGTAGTTGCCTGAAATGACCTCGACCCGGTCACCCCTCCGCACATTCATTTTCTTCATGGTCATGTTGCGCTGCCTCAGATCACTTCGGGCGCGAGCGAGACGATCTTCATGAAGTTCTTCTCGCGTAACTCGCGCGCGACGGGCCCGAAGATGCGTGTCGCTCTCGGCTCGCCCTGTTCATTGATAATGACGGCCGCGTTCTCATCGAACCGGATATAGCTGCCATCGGTGCGGCGATTCTCTTTGGCGGTTCGCACCACGACGGCCCTCGCAACTTCGCCTTTCTTCACCGTTCCGCCCGGAATCGCGTCCTTGATCGTAACGACAATGACGTCCCCGAGGCCGGCATAACGACGTCGCGACCCGCCCAATACACGAATGCAGCGCGCGCGCCGGGCCCCCGAGTTATCGGCAATGCGAAGCTCCGTCTCCTGCTGGATCATCGCTCTAGTCCTCTTGCTCCGGTCGTTCGAGCAGCTCGATGACCCGCCACCGTTTCTGCTTGGACAGGGGCCGGGTCTCCTCAATTCGTACCATGTCGCCCACCCGGTACTCGTTTGCTTCGTCGTGCGCGTAAAACCGTGACCGCTTCTGTACACGCTTTCCGTACAGCGGGTGTGCGATCTGACGCTGCACCGACACCACTACCGTCTTGTCCATTCGGTCGCTGACCACCGTCCCCGCCCGGGTCTTCCGACTGCCTGAGGTGTTCTCGGTCATCGGGTCTCTCTCAACCATTCGACTCGCCCTCTTCTGCGAGCTGGCGCTCTCTCTGTATCGTCATCAGACGCGCGACATCACGCCGCAGCGTTCGGATCAGGGACGGATTCTCCAGCTCCTCGTATGCGCCACGGAACTTGAGCCGGAACAGCTCCTCGCGTGCGAGGCGGATCTCCTCCGCAACCTCTTCGTCCGTCAGCTCACGGATCTTCTGCGGATCCACTCTATCCCTCCCGCGACACGAACTTTGTCTTCACCGGGAGCTTGGCCGCGGCCAACTCCATCGCTCGCTTAGCGACATCCACCGTCACTCCTTCGAGCTCGAACAACATTCGACCCGGCTTGATCGGGGCGACCCAACCCTCGGGGTTCCCCTTCCCCTTCCCCATCCGCGTCTCCGCGGGTTTGCGGGTCACGGGCTTGTCGGGAAAGATCCGGATCCAGACCTTGCCGCCTCGTTTGATGTGACGAGTCATCGCGACCCGCGCGGCTTCAATCTGGCGGTTGGAGATCCAGCCGCGCTCGATGGCCTGGAGGCCGAAGTCACCGAACGAGATCGAATTACCTCGCAAGGCGTTCCCGCGCAGCCGACCCTTCTGCTGTTTCCTGTACTTGACTCTCTTGGGCTGAAGCATCGCTCTGTCTGTCCCTTACTTGCCGCCCGCGGTGTACGTCTGGCCTCGCCGATCCTCGATGACTTCGCCCTTGAAAATCCACACCTTCACGCCGATCGTGCCGAACGTGGTCTTGGCCGTCTTCTGCGCGTAGTCGATATCGGCCCGCATTGTATGTAGCGGCACCCGACCCTCGTGATAGCCTTCCGTGCGCGCGATCTCTGCGCCTCCGAGGCGGCCACCGCACTGGATCTTGATTCCGCCGGCGCCGGATCGCATCGCTGCCTGCACCGCGCGCTTCATTGCGCGGCGGAAGCTGATCCGTTGCGTGAGCTGGTGGGCGACGCTGTCCGCCACCAGCTGAGCGTCCGTCTCCGGCCGCTTCACTTCCTCGACGTTGATCGACACCTCGGAATCGGTCAGCAGCGCAAGCTCGTCTCGTAGCTTGTCCACTTCCGCACCCCGCTTGCCGATCACCACTCCGGGGCGCCCGGTGTGAATCGTCACCACGATTTTGGATGGCTTTCGCTCGATCTCGACATCCGAGATGGCCGCATGTCCGAGGCGGGCGTTGAGATATTTTCTTACCTTCTCGTCTTCTTCGAGAAGGCGCTGGAAGTCTTTGCCCTGTGCGTACCATCGCGACCTCCAGGGCTTCACGAGGCCGAGACGAAAACCGTACGGATGCGTTTTTTGACCCACGCCTACTCCTTGGTCCCGACAATTACGGTGATGTGGCTCATGCGCTTCCGGATAGGCGCTGCTCTCCCGAGCGCCGCCGCCCTGTATCGGCGCAACGTCGTTCCTTCATCGACGAACGCCTGCTTCACAATCAACTCATCCACGTCCAGCACTTCGCCGGTCTCGTCAGCCTTGTAGACGGCGTTGGCAACCGCTGAGCGGAGGGCCTTGTCCACAGGCATCGCCGCAGCCTTCTTCGAGAACTGAAGCACCGCGTACGCCTTGTTCACATCCACGCCGCGGATTTGATCGACGACGAGGCGCACTTTACGAGGCGACATCCGGACGTTGCGTGCTACCGCGCGCGCATCCATCACAACCGTACCCGCTTGTCGGTTGCGAGCTTTCCACCGTGTCCGCGAAACAGACGCGTCGGAGCGAACTCACCGAGCTTGTGGCCCACCATGTTCTCCGTGATGTACACGGGGATGAACTTGTTGCCGTTATGCACCGCGACGGTGTGGCCGACGAAGTCGGGGCTGATCGTCGAGGCGCGCGACCACGTCTTGATCACCCGTTTCTCGCTAGCCTTGTTCATCCGCTGCACCTTCATGAGCAGCTTCTGATCGATGTACGGTCCCTTGCGTACGCTTCTGGGCATTCGGTTATTCCTTGCCTCTCCTACTTGGTAGCCTTGCCCCGGCGCCGGCCGCGGACGATGAGCTTCGTGCTGGCCTTCTTTCGGTTCCGCGTCTTCTTGCCTTCCGCCTTGCCCCACGGCGACACGGGTGGCCGACCGCCCGAAGAGCGACCCTCTCCTCCACCCAGGGGGTGATCGACCGGGTTCATGGCTACGCCACGGACCTTTGGTCGCCGGCCCAGCCATCGCGACCGGCCGGCCTTGCCCGATTTGACCAGCTCGTGGTCGACGTTGCCGACCTGTCCGATAGTCGCTCGACATTCGGCCCGGACCATCCGCATCTCGGTGGAGGGCAGCTTCAGCGTCACCATGCCGCTTTCCTTGGCCACCACCTGTGCCGCCCCCCCCGCCGAACGCACCATTTGGGCGCCCTTCCCGGGAATCAGCTCGACGGCGTGCACCGTCGTACCCAGCGGAATGTCCTTCAGCGTCAGGCAGTTTCCGAGGCGGATATCGGCGTTCGGCCCGGCTTCGATCACGTCGCCAACCCGGAGTCCCCGCGGGTGGAGGATGTATCGTTTCTCTCCATCCGCGTAGTGGATCAGGGCGATACGCGCCGAACGGTTTGGGTCGTACTCGATGTGCGCAACTGTGCCGGGCACGCCGGCCTTGTCCCGTTTGAAGTCGATGCGCCGATAGCGACGCTTGTGGCCGCCGCCGCGGCGGCGACTGGTAATCCGGCCGTGCTTGTTGCGGCCGGCCTTCTTGTTCAATCCCTCGGTCAGGGACTTCTCCGGCTCGCTGCGAGTAATCTCCTCGAAAGCCGAGACGGAGCGAAACCGCCTGCCCGCGGTCACCGGTTTAAACTTCTTGATCGGCATCCTACGCCCCTTCGTACATGTCGATCATCGCGCCCTCGGCGAGAGTCACGATCGCCTTCTTCCAATGCGGACGGCGTCCCGTCGTTCGACCCATGCGCCGCATCTTCCCGATGCAGTTCATCGTCCGAACACTCATTACTTCCACCTCGAACAACTCCTCGACCGCGCGTCGGATGTCGATCTTCGTGGCATCGGGCACGACCTCGAACACGTACTTCCTGCCCTTGGGCTCGATCTTGCCCTCATGGCGCTTGCGGACGCGTCCGGGCTCGGCCTCGAGCCGGGTCGTTTCTTCAGTGAAGATCGGACGAACCAGGATTTCTCTCGCCGAACGGCTCATTCGTCGTCCTCCTCGGCGGCGGCGTCTGGCTGGGCGCTGAGCGCCGAGTCTTCGACCACGATCCGATCGGCCCAGAGCAACTCGTAGGCCGACGCTTCACCCCACGGCCTTACCAGAAGGCCCGGAATGTTGCGCGCCGAGAGGTGGATCATGCGATTGGTGCCGTGGGTTAGGATCAGCACGTTGGCGGCTCCTTCGCCGATCTTCTCCAATAACTCGACGAGCGCCTTGGTCCGAGGAGCCTCCAGCTCGAAGGGTTCGACCACGACCAGGTTTCCCTCCGCCGCCCGCGCGTTGAGCGCCGACCGAATGGCCAGGCGCCTGAGCTTGCGGGGCACCCTCACCGAGTGCGGCCCTGGCTGCGGCCCGAAGACGACGCCACCACCCTTCCAGAGCGGAGAGCGAATAGTGCCGGCGCGAGCGCGACCCGTGCCCTTCTGGCGCCACGGCTTGCGGCCGCCGCCGTGAACACGTGACCTGTTTTTGGTCGACGCTGTACCCTGGCGCTTGCTGTTCAGATACGCCGTGACGACCTGGTGCAAGGCGCCCTCGTTGACGACGCCGTCGAAAGTCGACTCGGGCAGCTCGACTCCCTTGGACCTGGCTTTTCCGTCTGCGCTGTATGCCTGTGCTTTCATCGTTTCGTTCGTTGTTCCGATCAGCTCTTAGATGCGCTCTTCAGACGGCTCGAATCAGTACGATGTTGTGGCGTGCCCCGGGCACGGAGCCCCTCACCAGCAGCAGGTTCGCTTCCGCATCCACGCGCTCTACCCTGCGGTTGAGCGCCGTCCGTGTTTCGCCGCCCATCTGACCCGACATCTTGCGCCCCTTGATAACGCGCGAGGGGTCGGTGCCGGGTCCGATGGAGCCGGGTGAACGGAGAGTCGAGGACCCACCGTGGGACTTTCTGCCGCCCGAAAAGCCGTGACGCTTCACTGTGCCCTGGAAGCCACGGCCCTTCGTCAGGCCCGTGATCTTCACCTTCTGGCCGGGCTCGAAAATCTCGACGGTGAGTGACTGGCCCGGCTCGTACTCCTGCCCCTCCTGCGGCTCGAACTCAGCCAGAACCTTCGGCACGAAGTCGAGGCCCGCGCGAGCTGCGTGACCGGCAGCCGGCCGCCTGACCCGCCGCTCACGTACACGGCCGAAGCCGAGCTGGAGGGCATCGTATCCATCCTTTTCGGCCGTCTTGATCTGGACGATCGGGCACGGACCGACCTCGAGGACTGTGACGCCGACCGCTTCGCCGCTTTCGGTGAAGATCTGCGTCATACCCAACTTGCGTCCTATCAAACCCGCCATCAGCTCTGCACCTTGATCTCTACGTCGACACCAGCAGCCAGATCCAGCTTTGTCAATGCATCGATCGTCTGCGGTCTCGAGTCCAGGATGTCGATCAGCCTCTTGTGCGTCTTGAGCTCGAACTGCTCACGAGACTTCTTGTCCACGTGAGGGCTGCGCAGGACCGTGTACAACTGGCGGCGCGTCGGCAGTGGAATCGGTCCCCGAACCGAGGCGCCTGTCTTCTGTGCCGTACGCACGATCTCAGACGCCGTCTGGTCGATGACCGCCGGGTCGAACGCTTTCAGCCTGATCCGGATCTTGTCTGTCATTTAGCTACTCGATGATCTCGGTGACGACACCGGCGCCGACCGTGCGTCCACCCTCGCGGATGGCGAACCGCAGCTCCGTGTCCATCGCGATCGGCGTGATCAGCTCCACGTCCATCGTCACGTTGTCGCCCGGCATCACCATCTGCACTCCTTCGGGCAGCTCCGACGACCCCGTCACGTCCGTCGTCCGGAAGTAGAACTGCGGACGATAGCCGTTGAAGAACGGCGTGTGCCGACCCCCCTCGTCCTTCGTCAGCACGTATAACTCCGCCTTGAACTTCGTGTGCGGCGTGATCGAGCCCGGTGCCGCCACCACCATCCCGCGCTCCACGTCGTCCTTGTCCACGCCCCGCAGCAGCAGGCCCGCGTTGTCACCCGCCTGCCCCTCGTCCAGCGTCTTGCGGAACATCTCCACCCCGGTCACCACCGACTTGATGTCCGAGCCCAGTCCCACCAGCTCCACGTTCTCACCCGTCTTCACGATCCCACGCTCGATCCGGCCCGTCACCACCGTCCCGCGGCCCGTGATCGTGAACACATCCTCCACCGGCATCAGGAACGGCTTGTCCACCTCCCGCTCCGGTACCGGGATATAGTTGTCCAGCGCCGCCATCAGCTCGTCGATCGACTGCGTCGCCTCCGTCCCCGGCGTCCCGTCCTCCAGCGCCTTCAGTGCGCTCCCACGGATCACCGGCACGTCGTCTCCCGGAAACTCGTACTCGCTCAAAAGCTCCCGAACCTCCAGCTCCACCAGATCCAGAAGCTCCGGGTCGTCCACCATGTCCACCTTGTTCAGGTAGACCACGATGTAGGGAACGTTGACCTGCCGCGCGAGAAGAATGTGCTCCCGTGTCTGCGGCATCGGTCCGTCCGCCGCCGACACCACCAGGATCGCTCCGTCCATCTGCGCCGCGCCCGTGATCATGTTCTTCACGTAGTCCGCGTGACCCGGGCAGTCCACGTGCGCGTAGTGTCGCGCCTCCGACTCGTACTCCACGTGCGCCGTCGCAATCGTGATCCCACGCTCCCGCTCCTCCGGCGCCTTGTCGATCGAGTCGAACGGCACGTACTCCGCCAGACCCCGCTTCGCCTGCACTTCCGTGATCGCTGCCGTCAGCGTCGTCTTTCCGTGGTCCACGTGTCCGATCGTTCCCACGTTTACATGCGGCTTCGTCCGCTCAAACTTCGCCTTCGCCATCCTCACCTATCTCCGTGTCTTGAGGGGACGATCGTCGCCCCCTGTCGTCGCCGGGGAGCCCTATCGCCGCCCGTCACCGCCAAGTGATGAAACGATCTCCTCGGCTTTCGCCTTCGGGACCGCGTCATAATGAGAGAACTGCATCG
This sequence comes from Rhodothermales bacterium, assembly GCA_041580055.1. GTDB lineage: Bacteria > Bacteroidota > Rhodothermia > Rhodothermales > JABDKH01 > JABDKH01. Next base: position 7,935 of record JBFGEP010000026.1, read on the forward strand.
AGTACACGGCACGACCCTGACTCAGCGAGCGCAGTGTCGTTGCATAGCCGAACATCTCGGCCAGCGGGACCGAGGCCCCGATGACCTGGGCGCCGGTGCGCTGGGTCATGCCGCCGATCTTGCCGCGCCGGCTGGACAGGTCGCCGATGACATCGCCCAGGTACTCCTCGGGCGTGACAACCTCGACGTCCATGATCGGCTCCAGCAACACGGGCTCGCCGCGGCGCGCGCCTTCCTTGAGCGCCATGGAGCCCGCGACTTTGAACGCCATCTCGCTCGAGTCGACGTCATGGTACGAGCCATCGATCAAGGTGGCTTTCACGTCGATGATCGGGTAACCGGCCACGATTCCGGAATCCAGCGCTTCCCTGATCCCCTGCTCTACCGAACCGATGTACTCGCGCGGAATCGAACCGCCGACGATCTCGTTCTCGAACACGAAACCGGCACCCGGCGCCGTCGGCTCGAGGTTGATCACCACGTGTCCGTACTGGCCTCGTCCACCCGACTGCCGGATGAACTTGCCCTCCACCTTTTCCACCGGCTTGCGAATCGTCTCGCGATACGCGACCTGCGGCCGGCCAACGTTGGCATTGACCTTGAACTCACGTTGTAGCCGATCGACAATGATCTCGAGGTGCAGCTCCCCCATGCCGCTGATGATCGTTTGACCCGTCTCGTCGTCCGTGTGGACGCGGAAGGTCGGATCCTCATCGGCCAGCTTCTGGAGGGCCTCCGAGAGCTTGTCCTGATCCGCCTTGGTCTTCGGCTCGATCGCGACCCGGATCACCGGCTCCGGAAAGCTCATCGACTCGAGGACGATCGGATCGTCCTTGTCGCTGAGCGTGTGCCCGGTCTTGGTGAACTTGAGGCCGATCGCCGCCGCGATATCCCCGGCGTGCACCGCGTCCCGCTCCTCACGCTTGTTGGCGTGCATCTGCAGCAGACGCGAGACGCGCTCCTTCTTGTCCGTAGTCGTGTTCAGAACGTGCGATCCGGCCTCGAGCGTGCCCGAGTAGACGCGGAAGTAGGTCAGGCGTCCGACATACGGATCCGTCGCCACCTTGAAGGCGAGGGCCGAGAATGGCGCGTCTTCGGACGGCTCACGGCTGGCCGCGTGCTCGTCCTGGTGCGGAAGATGGCCTTTGACGGGCGGAACCTCCTTCGGATTCGGCAGGAAGTCTACAACCGCGTCCAGCAATCGCTGCACGCCCTTGTTCTTGAATGCGCTTCCGCACAGAACCGGCGTGATGGCGTTCGCGATCGTGGCCTTTCTGACCGCTCGACGAATCTCCTCTTCGGTGAGCTCCTGGCCCTCGAGGTACTTTTCGAGCAGCTTCTCGTCGTGCTCGACCGATGCCTCGATCAGCTCCGCGCGGAGCTTCGCGATTCGGTCCTTGAGCGCGTCCGGCACCGGGCCTTCGGTCCACGTGCTACCGAGCGAATCGCTGTCGTAGACGACCTCGACCTGGCGGATGACATCGACCAGCCCTGTAAACAACTCGCCCTCGCCAAGCGGGTACTGAACAGGGGCGGGGTTCGCACCGAGCCGCTCCCGCATCATGGTGACCACGTGCTCGAAGTCGGCTCCGACCCGGTCCATCTTATTGACGAATGCGATCCTCGGAACGCCGTACCGGTCGGCCTGTCGCCACACAGTTTCCGACTGCGGCTCCACGCCACCCACCGCACAGAAGAGCGCCACCGCGCCGTCGAGGACGCGGAGGCTTCGCTCCACCTCTACGGTGAAATCGACGTGCCCCGGCGTGTCGATAATGTTGATCCGGTACTCTTCACCGTCGCGCTGCCAGTACGTCGTCGTCGCTGCGGACGTGATGGTGATGCCACGCTCCTGCTCTTGCTCCATCCAGTCCATGGTGGCGTCGCCGTGATGCACCTCGCCCATCCGATGCAGCCGTCCCGTGTAGTAGAGGACGCGCTCCGTCGTCGTCGTCTTACCGGCATCGATATGCGCCATGATGCCGATGTTGCGAAGCCTCTCGAGTGGTATCCGTCTGGCCATCAGTCTTATCTATCGCTACTCGGTGTTCTTCTCTTCTATCAGATCTCGCGGTTTCCCGCGCCCTCACCCTTCAGTCCCTCTCGCTGCCACCCTCCCCCAGCGTCCGGTCCGTGCCGGCGGTTGTCACGCGCTCAACTCAGCGAACTCCCGGAGCGAGCCTTGAACCCCCGGTTCGCAGCGAGTCGGAGGAAGTTCGCGAGTGAGGGCGTTCTACCACCGGTAATGAGCGAACGCCTTATTGGCTTCGGCCATCCGGTGGACATCCTCTTTCTTCTTCACCGCGCCGCCATCGCTACGCGAGGCGTCGAGCAGCTCGCCGGCCAGGCGGTCCGCCATCGACTTACCGGCCCGCTGTCGCGAGTAGCTGATCAGCCAGCGCCGCGCCAACGAGTCTCTCCTCGCCTGGGACACTTCCATCGGCACCTGGTAGGTCGCGCCTCCGACACGCCGACTACGCACCTCGAGAATCGGGCGCGCGTTCTGCATCGCCTGCCGAAAAACGTTCAGCGCCGGTTGCCCCGTCTTCTCCTCGATGATCCGCATCGCCTCGTGGAAGATCGATTCGGCGGTCGACTTCTTGCCGTCGTACATAAGTACGTTGATGAACTTCGCGACCTCCTGGCTGCCGTACCGCGGATCGGCCGGGATATCTCGAGTCTCTGCCCGCTGCCTTCGTGCCATGTACTGTCCCTTGTACGAAGACCCGGCCAATGCAGACGGCCGGGCCGTTTCTCAGATTGTCGCGCTCGGCCGCCTCGGGCGACCCACGCCGATCAGCGCTTCGTGCCGTACTTGGAGCGCCCCTGACGCCGATCCTGAACGCCCGACGCGTCCAGCGTCCCACGCACGATATGATACCGTACGCCTGGGAGATCCTTCACCCGGCCGCCCCGCAGCAAAACGATGCTGTGCTCCTGCAGGTTGTGGCCCTCTCCCGGGATATACGCCGTCACCTCATATCCGTTGGTCAGCCGCACGCGGGCCACCTTGCGAAGCGCCGAGTTCGGCTTCTTGGGCGTCGTCGTGTAGACGCGCGTGCAGACGCCCCGCTTCTGCGGGTTCCGCTCCAGGGCGGGCGCCTTGCGCTTCTTCTCGATCTGTTTGCGGCCCTTCCGGACCAACTGATTAATGGTCGGCATCCACGTTCCGCGGCTCTTCGGCACACACGTCCCCCACAGATGCCTCGGGAGGCCGTTGTGGGGTTTTTGAAGCAAAGCGGGGACATTCCGTCCCCGTATGAAGTAGCGCTGCCTACCGGAAAATCGGCAGACTAAAGAACTTATGCCTGCCCTCTGGGACTGTCAAGAAAGGACTGGGGGGCCATCAAGGGGCCCCTCAGCCTTCCTAGACGAGACTGTGGTCAGGCCTATTGGGCCGGCGCCTGGACCTCCTGGGCCACCGCCGAATCGGAGGCCGCTTCACGAAGGTCGGCAAACAGGCTCCGCTCCTCGTCCGTCGGGGCAACTCGGCGTAGCGCGTCCAACTCCGCCTGCTGTGCCTCGTCGACCAGGAACTCGATGTCCTGATACCGGTGTACGCCGGTTCCGGCCGGGACCAGGTGGCCGATGATGATGTTCTCCTTCAACCCTCGAAGGTCGTCGCGAGCACCGCGGACGGCGGCATCCGTGAGGACGCGGGTGGTCTCCTGGAAGGATGCCGCGCTGATGAACGACTCGGTCGTCAACGACGACTTCGTGATCCCGAGCAGAACGGGCTCAGCCCGCGGCGGCGCCGCTCCCTCCTCGAGCACCTCGCGGGTGCGGTCGCGGAACTCCATACGATCCACGTGTTCGCCCTCCAAGTAGGCCGTGTCACCCGGCTCCGTGATCCGGACCTTCTGGAGCATCTGGCGAACAATCGCTCCGATGTGCTTGTCGTTGATGCGCACGCCCTGGAGCCGGTACACCTCCTGAATCTCGTTCAGGAGATACTCCTGCACGGCTCGCGGTCCCTTCACCCGCAGAATATCGTGGGGATTCACCGGACCCTCGGACAGACGGTCGCCCGCGCGCACGTGGTCGCCTTCGTGGACGCGAAGGTGCTTACCGACCGGCACGCTGTACACCGGCTCTTCGCCATCCTCCATCGTTACAAGAATCTCGCGCTTGCCACGCTTGATCCCACCGAACGAGATGGTACCGTCCACCTCCGTGATCGTAGCCGGATCCTTCGGACGCCGGGCCTCGAACAACTCGGCCACTCGCGGCAGACCTCCAGTGATATCGCGAGTCTTGTAGGCCTCGCGACTGATCTTGGCCATGATATCGCCGGGGTTCACCTTCTCCTTATCGTGAACCAGGATCTGGGCACCGACCGGAACAATGAACTCGCGGAGCTTCTTGCCCTTCGCGTCGGCAATCTCGATTCGCGGATGGAGCTTCTTGTCGCGATCCTCGATGATCACCAGCTGGCGCCTGCCCGTGGCCTCGTCCAGCTCCTCGCGCATCGTCTCTTCGGGCACGATGTCGGAGAAACGCGCCTTTCCGACGTGGTCCGCCACGATCGGCTCCGAGTACGGATCCCACGAGAACAGGAGATCGCCTGGGGCTACTTCCTGGCCATCCTTCACATGGAGCGTGGCACCATACGGCACAGCCAAACGGGACCGCACCCGGTCCTCCGTCGTGCGCATGAGGATCTGGCCCTCGCGGCTCGTCACCACGTTGGTTGCCTCAGGCGTCTTCACGAAAGCGATTCGCTCGAATCCGACTGTTCCTCGCAGCTTTGACCGCCGATGCGTCTGAGCAGCGATGCGAGCGGCGGTTCCGCCGATATGAAACGTACGCAGCGTAAGCTGCGTGCCGGGCTCGCCAATTGACTGCGCGGCCAGAATGCCAACCGCTTCACCCAGATCGACCATCTCCATGGTGGCCAGGTTGCGACCGTAGCACTGGCGGCAAACACCGCGGCGGGACTCGCATGTGAGGACCGAGCGGATCTTCACCGCCTGGATTCCAGCCTCCTCGATTCGATCCGCGATCTGCTCGTCGATCAGCTGACCGGCCTTCACGAGTCGCTCATCGTCGATCGGGTCCACAATTTTTTCGGCGGCGACGTTTCCGACCACCCGATCTCCGAGCGGCTCGATGATGTCCTCGCCCTCTTTCAGCGCCGTGACCTCGAGGCCGAGGACGGTGCCGCAATTCTCTTCGGTGATCGTCAGGTCCTGCGCCACATCGACCAGCCGGCGGGTCAGATACCCTGCGTCGGCCGTCTTGAGGGCCGTATCCGCCAAACCCTTTCGCGCGCCGTGGGTCGAGATGAAGTACTCGAGCACGGTGAGGCCCTCGCGGAAGTTGGAGCGGATCGGGCTCTCGATGATCTCACCGATGCCTCCGGTCAGCTTCTTCTGCGGTTTGGCCATCAACCCGCGCATCCCCGCGAGCTGTCGAATCTGATCCCTCGAGCCGCGCGAGCCCGAGTCGAACATCATGTAGATTGGGTTGAAGCCACCGCGGGAGCTGGCCATCCCTTTCACCATGGCGTCGGCCACGTCGTTGTTGGCGTGGGTCCAGGCGTCGATGACTTTGTTGTAGCGCTCCCCGAACGAGATCACGCCACGCTGGTACGCCTTCGTGAATCGATCCACGTCAGCCTGAGCCTCAGCCAGGATATCCCGCTTCTCGGCGGGGATCTCCATGTCCTCCATTCCGACCGAGATTCCCGCCTCTGTCGCCGACCGGAATCCGAACGACTTGAGTCGGTCCAGAAACTCCGTCGTGTCCTTGAGGCCCACTGAGCGAAAGGCATCGAACACGATGTCTCCGAGCAGACCCTTGGGCAGGATCGCGTTGAACAGCACCCGACCGACCGTGGTCGTCACCCACTCGTCCTCAACCAGATACCG
>JBFGEP010000027.1:0-13801 GCA_041580055.1 Rhodothermales bacterium
CCGTCGCGATCGATGACGCGTATCGGCTGGCCGATCGAACCCGTGCTGTAGCGCCGCAGCACTTCTTTTTCGTCGCTGCTCTTCAGGTACTTCTTGACTCGACTCTTGAGCTCTTCCGTCGTGATCTCTTCTTCGGATCCGATCTCGTCGCGAATCTCATTCGCGATCTCGTACGCCCTGTCGAAGGAGAGGCCCGCGTTCACCAGTGAGCGCGTCAGGATGCCCCGCAGAAAGGGGACCTTGCTCCTGTCAATAGAATCGACTACCTGGACTGCCACCGCTGTGTAGCTCCGAAGTGGGTTTGATATTTCGAAACCGCCGGCGCACGGCGAACACCCTTGATATCGATCTCCCCGTGCAGACCTGAAGCTGCCGCCGCCCTCGGTGGAACCCCGAGCGGTTGACAATGTGCCCGGCCTTTTCTATTCAAGCGTGTTGTCGCTCCACTTCACCAGCGCACTCCATCACCATGAAAACCAGCATCGGGGACGTCCTCGCCGCCAAAGGAGACTTCGTCCTTACCATCCAGCAGACGGCCACCGTGTACGAGGCGATCGAACAAATGGAATCGAACCGTGTGGGCTCCATCATTGCCATGGACGGGGACGATGTCGCGGGGATCTTCACCGAGCGAGATTACCTTCGGCGCGTCGTGCTCCGAGGCCGTACGTCCAAGACCTGCCCGGTGATGGACGTCATGACGGCAAATCTCATCTGCGTCGATGTCGACTACACGATCCAGGAATGCCTTGCGATCATGACCGAGAAGAAGATCCGTCACCTGCCTGTGATGCACGGAGGGCGTCTGGTGGGCATCCTATCGATCGGCGACCTCGTCAAAACGATCTCGGAGAATGCCCAGGCCCGGGTCCATTACCTCGAGGACTACATTACAGGGCGCTACCCCGCCTGAAAGCCCCAATTCGTGCTCCCGCCACGCTGGCGGCCTATTTTCCGCATCGGGAGCATGCTCCCGTCGGTCGCTGTGTGTGCTCCGGCCGCACCCGTGCTACCTCTGCTTGACGAGTCGGGCCTGAACCTCCATCTCCCGCAGCCAGAAAAGGAGGGGCGCCATCGTCATGCAATTCTCGAAGCACGCCTCCACGAGCTGCGCGGACTGCGCCACCTTGACCGGGATCTTCCCCGACGACACGAAGACGCCCTTGTGAAGCAGCAGGTCGGCGTGCGGGTGGTCCTTCGCGAACCCCCGCGGCACCTGCTTGTAGCCGGGGTCACCGACCTCGAATCCATCCTCCTCGAGCCCGGCGAGGATCTGCTTCAGCTCATTGCCCCGATCCACGTCGAGGACATATGTGCGGTAGGCTTTGAGGTGGTCCTTCCCGAACACGTAGTGCCCTCCGTGGATCTGGGGTGGCCCGTCACTCATCCCGAAATAGTAACCAGGCGCCTCCGTCTTCTTCCGACCGCTGTCGAACCAGAACACAATCCCCATGTGCGTCTTGTAGGGTGACTTGTCCTTGCTGAAGCGTACATCCCGATAGATCCTGAACATGGACCCGCTGCCGTTCACGGCGGTGTCGTAATGGAGGTACGGATGAAGATCCCGGAGCTTCTCGCCCAGGGCCTCGACAAACCGCTTCGCCGGCTCGACAACCGATTCGAGGTAGACCGGCTTGTTCTCCGTGAACCAGTCGCGGTTGTTGTTTGTCTTGAGGTCGCGAAAGAATGTGAACGCTGACTTCGGAAAGCCTGAGAACTCTGACATATGATCGTGCGAGCTAGTGCCGGGTCGTTGCCGGGAAGATGCCTCAGGCGCGGGCCGTTAGCAACTCCGCGGCGGGCGACGCGCATCCTCCGAGACTCTCTTGTGGCGACGACGCCCCCGTTCTCGTAGATTTCCTCACCCACCACCGCCGCCCGCCCGCCATGCCGCGCCAGAAGCAGTACGACCCCGACGTCGTCGTCGAGAAGGCGATGCACGTCTTCTGGGAAAAAGGATACGAAGCCACATCCGTTCAGGAGCTCGTTGACGCCACCGGCATCAACCGCTTCAGTATGTACCAAGCCTTCGGAGACAAGCGAGGGCTATTCCTGCGCTCGCTCGAGTACTACTTCCGCGGCGTGCTGCCGCAGATCGTCCACCTGTCCGAGAACGCAGACGCCGGACTGAGGACCCTACGGAAATACTTCGAGGCCCTCGAGACCACCATCCTCTCCCCACTGGGGCACCGCGGCTGCTTCGGACAGAACACCGGAGTAGAGCTGGCCTTCCGGGACGAAGCCGCGCTTGAGCCGCTGAACAGTATGTACGCGGAGCTCAGAGGCAACTTCGAGCGAGTCCTCGAAACGGCGCAGCGACGCGGCGAGATCGCTCAGGACGCGCCGATCCTCGAGATCGCGCGTTTCCTCGTTACCGCCGCACAGGGGATGATCGTAATGGCCAAGACGGGCCGCGATCATCACTTCGTCCGGAGCAGTAAGCGCCAGATCGATTCCTTGCTGGCGCGTCTCTGAGCTCCGCCGGGACCAGGCGCGGCGTCACTCGTGCGGCACGGGGAAGAAAACGAAGGAAACAAGCATCATCACGACACCGACGAGGAAGTACGTGATCTCGCCGCTCAGAAGGAGGATTACGGCGCCGAAGAGTGCAGTGGCCTCCCCGATAGCCCAGCCCACGATGTTGAGAGTCGTGGGGTCATCGTCCGGGCCGAGTGCGAGCCGCTGCTTCCGGAAGAAGAACATCGCGATCGCCGTGCCGGCCAGAACGGCAATGAAGGCCATCCGAAGCGCCGCCAGCACGTCTTCTGCCAGAGGATCGACGATTCCGCCCTTCGAGATGTAGAGGGCTACCGCGCCGAGGATGACGACTCCGGCGAGCATTGCCACGCGGATTATGGAGAGGGTCGTGGATCGGTTCATGCCGGTATCCCGATGGGTCGGTTGGTGGATGGCTCAGAAAATATGGAAACGCGGGGTTTCGGAATGGCAGCCCGGACCTTGCGCGCCGCGTGCGCGTCGAAGGCGCTCCTTCACCACCGAATCGATGAAGCCCGAAAAGAAGAAGAACCCGCTCAGCTGGTCGATCGTGGTCCGGGAGGCGCGCGAGCTGATCTGGGCCCAGCGAGGGCGACTTGCGATCGGCTTCCTGCTGATGATCGTCAACCGCCTCGCGGGACTCGTGCTGCCGGCCAGCTCGAAGTACCTCATCGACGAGGTAGTGGCCAAGTCGAACGCGGAAATGCTCGTGCCGCTGGCGCTCGCGGTCGGACTCGCAACGCTCGTACAGGCGGGCACCACGTTTTCGCTGTCACAGCTGATCAGTGTAGCCGCGCAGCGTGTTATCATGAACATGCGCCGCCAGGTGCAGAATCAGATCACGCGGCTGCCGATACGCTTCTTCGACGACACAAAGTCGGGCGAGCTGATCTCCCGGGTGATGACGGATCCGGATGGGATCCGCAACCTTGTCGGCACGGGCATCATCCAGCTGGTGGGTGGGATCTTTACGGCCTTTCTGGCTCTCGGCGTGCTCTTCTGGCTGAACTGGCGGCTGACGACCATCATCCTGGTGGTGCTGGCCGTGTTCGGATCCGTGATGGCGATGGCGTTCAGCCGGCTGCGACCCATCTTCCGCGAGCGGCGGGTGATCAACGCGGACGTCACGGCGCGGCTGACCGAGACGCTGGGCGGGATCCGCATCGTCAAGGCGTATAGCGCCGAGCACCGCGAGCAGCAGGCGTTCTCGGAAGGCGTGGAACGATTGTTCAGAAACATTGCCCGCTCTATTACTGGTATCTCGGCCGTCACGGCTTTCGGATCCGTGGTCATCGGCGTGGTAGGCGTCATCATGATCGTCAGCGGCGGGCGGGCGATCCTGAGCGAGTCGATGACGCTCGGCGACCTGATCATGTACATCTTCTTCACCGGCCTCATGGCGGCCCCCATCATCCAGATGGCCTCCATCGGAACGCAGATCTCGGAGGCGTTTGCGGGGCTCGATCGCATCCGGGAGGTGTTCTCGATGCAGACCGAGGACGCCGAAGACGAGCGCCGCGAAGCCGTCGGCGATGTGGAGGCGCACGTCACCTTCGAGGACGTGACGTTCGCCTACAACGAGGGACAGCCTGTACTCCGCGACATCTCGTTCGAGGCGCCGGCCGGCTCGACGACCGCCCTCGTGGGGTCCAGCGGGTCCGGCAAGAGCACCCTCGTGAGCCTGGTCATGGCGTTCAACCGCCCGCAGCAGGGCCGCATACTCGTCGACGGTCGCGACCTCGACAGCATCCGCGTCCGCGAGTATCGCGAGGTCCTCGGGGTCGTCATGCAGGACAATTTTCTCTTCGACGGCAGCGTGGCAGACAACATCCGGTTCCCGAAGCCGGACGCTACGCGTGAGGAGATCGAGGTCGTGGGCCGGATTGCGCACTGCGAGGAGTTTGTCTCCATGCTGCCCGAAGGCTACGACACCGTCGTTGGTGAGCGCGGCGTCAAGCTCTCGGGCGGTCAGCGACAGCGGGTAGCGATCGCGCGCGCCATCCTGGCCGATCCAAAGATCCTGATCCTCGACGAGGCAACGTCCAGCCTCGACACCGAAAGCGAGGCCCTCATCCAGGAGGGTCTGCAGAGACTTCGTCAGGGTCGCACGACGTTCGTGATTGCCCACCGGCTCTCGACTATTCGAAGTGCCGACCAGATTCTCGTGCTGGAGCACGGCGAGATCGTCGAGAGGGGAACGCACGACGAGCTGATGTTGATCGGCGGGCGCTACCGAGAGCTCCACGACCGCCAGTACGAGTGGGAGGCGAATCGCTTCGTAAACCCGGGAGAGGACTACTGAGTCTTTCCTTTGACCTTGCAACAGCCAGTGAGAAACATCTCCTGAGAATTCCGGCCGCAGTCTTCGTGGCTCTATCCGTCGTTGTCGTCGGGTGCTCCTCTGACCGCCAATCCACCGAGAAGACCGACGCCAACTCACCTGACTCCGTGCAGACGTTCGACGGGCGCGGCCTCGTCACGTCGATTGTGCCGAATCGCAAGCACCTCGTTGTCGACCACGAGGACATCCCAGGATTCATGTCGGCAATGAAGATGCCTTATCCTGTAGCGGATACCTCTCTCGCTACTGGCATCGTTGAGGGTGATTCGATCAGCTTCACGGTCGAGGTCGAAGGGTCCAACTTCCGGTTGGTCCGTATTGCAGTCGACCGTTAGCCGGGCGAGCTTTTTTCCTGGAGTACGTTCAGCAGCGTTCCGACGACCATCGCCGTGGCCAGGATCGGGTCGTCCTCCTTGTTGGGCGCACCCAGCGGGTTGCTGAATGAGCCGTCCGGGCGCTGCCGTTCGGCCAGAAGGTCGACTACCTTCTTCTTCCAGTCTCCGTCGACGCCCAGCGCACCGTATGCCTCCGACCTCACAAGGAGGTGGTAGTAGAACATGATGTGCTCCCACTGAGACGGATTCGGTGGAATGCCCTCGATCACGCTGAGGTCCCCGTGGTCCTGAAGCCACCGGGCGGCGCTCTGCACCCTTTCGTCCTCCGCCGGAACGCCTGCAGCCAGCAGAGCGAGCAGGCCATCGCAGGTAGTCGTCGCATAGCTGGGATAGAAGGTATTCCCCAGGCTGTCGGATACCGGCCCGCCCTTGTTGAGCCCAACGGTTACCGTCGAAGCGTAGAATCCGCCGTCGTAGCGCGGTCGCGGATCACCCGATCGTGCTCCGGGTTGCGGCCGCAGATCCTTCGGGTGCTTCTGGAGCATCCCCAGAAACCATTGTGATTTCGTGGTTTGGGGCTCGAATACTCCCATCGTGCCAACGGCCTCCAGAACACGCCGGGTGTGCGAAAGGTCGATGTGTCCGACGTGTCCGTTAGCAAGGGAGGTCTCGCCGAATCCCCACGCCCCATAGGCCGGATGCGAGGACTCGATTCCCCGATCTTCGTCATACTGCTGCTCCAGCAGGTACTCGGTCATTCTTTGGATCCGCAGACTGTCCGACGGTGCTCCCCACCGGGCCAGGACCCGAAGTCCGTACGCCGTAGCATAGTTCGGGTACTCAAGAACCGTCGGATCGCTGATACCCAGTACTCCGTTCTCCGTAATGTGCTCCCGAAGAAACACGAGAGCGTGCTCCCGCCATTCCGGAGGGTCGGAATAGACCGAGTCCGGCACCTGAAACAGGTAGTGGGCCACGAACGGCGTCCACGTCTCACCCCCGCGGAGCAGGCCGTGGGTGGCGCTGTGCCAGCCGCCGTCCTCGCCCTGCTGCGACCAGAGGTATGAGGCGGCGGATTCGAGCAGGCGAACCTTTTCGTCGACCGGAGCATCCGGTGACGTGCAGCCCGGAGCGCCGGCGGCTGCACCCAGCAGGAGTGCAGCCACAAGCGTCGGGGCGGTCCGAGCGGATCGCTTCATGCCATCATCCCGTGTTCCGGTTACGGAGGAAATCCCCGTCGCGGTCCGCCGTCATGGTCAGAATCACGGCCGCGGTGCAAAAGACGGGGCTCGTAATGCAATGGTGGCCGCTCCAGCTGCCATCCGGGTTCTGAACCCGGGCGAAGAGCTGGTTCATCCGCTTGTGCCATCGATCCCATTCCCGGTCGCCGGTGACGACCAGCGACTCGCTCGTCATCATGTAGCTCAAGAACTCCTCGCCCCCGTTGTTTCCGAAGCCGGACAGGACCCGATCATCGTTCAGCATCTTCTTCGTCGCCTCGTTCTGCCGGTAAGAGTCGTACAGCTCTTCGGCGCGCCCCTGCGCGAAGCCCGCCCTGCGAAGATTTTCGACCGACACCTCTGCGTCTTCGTCGAGCTCACCATTGGCCTTCGCCTCGTTGATCTTCTCGATCGCGTCGCGCGCCGCCGGTGCGGAAGCGCGCTGACTGCTCGCAATGGAGTAGAGCGAAATGCCCGCTGCAGCGTCGGTTCGGACTTCACCCGATGCCGCATCGACGTTCTTCTTCTGATAGTCGCGGGACCGGGCCAGTGCTTCGCTGTCCACTTCGCGGCCGGCCGCGGCCGCCATCTCGAGAGCGCCGTTTGCCACGGCCGATTGAAGGACCGGCGCCCAGCCGGCCTCGTTCCAGCTGCCGTCCGCGTGCTGTGAGGTCTCGAGCTTCCTCAGGCACTTGTCGAGCGCCCTCTCGACCCTGACGTGGGACCTGTCTCCCTTTCTCATGGACACGAGCACCCTAGACAGGAACTGCGCCGTCATCGAAGCATCGATGTTGTGGCCGAGCTTGACCTGCGGCTGCGTACCCGAGATGCTCGTGAGTTGCCCGCTGTTCGGCGCGCTCCGCTCGACAACGTCCAGAAGATGGTCGAGCGCGCGTCGCACGTTCTTTTGATAGGGCCCCGAATAGAGCGTGCTGCCCGATCGCATCAGCGCCATAGCCGCGAAGGCCGTGGTAGCCGGATCGATCTGCACAGCGTGCGGGTCGCGAACGTGCTGCGCCGAATGCTGGCCGGCTCCCCAGCCGCCGTTCTGGAACTGGGCCGCAGCCAGCCAATCCAGTCCCTTCTGCACGTAACCGGGCAGCGGCTTCACGCCGTCGTCGTAGATCACGACCTGGGCGGTCTCGCTGCCGTGGCCCAGCGCCCTGGCGATCCTCGATCCCGCCGCGATCACGACCACGCCGAGAAAGAGTATTGCCACAAAGACGAAGGGCCTCTCGAATCTGTCTGGATACATGGGTCCATCCTGAGTCTGGTGTAACAATTAGGATGTGACCTCCGGTGGCATCCGCCTGCTCCGCTGAAGTGCCTCGCTACTGACCTCGGACAGCGCACGAAATGCGGCAGGTGATGCCTGAACTGTGTGGCTGCGTCTATTAACGAGATACCCCGGCCGGATATTGTGCCGGGAATCGATCAGGACTCTTCGGGTCACCCGTCCGCGACCGCGACTACGGTCACCGAACCATCCGGACCGAGCCTTCGCACACGCGGACCGCTCCTGCCGATTGAGCTGGTCGGCGCTGCAAAATCTCGCCGGTATTCCAGCACGTAAACGTCACCGCCGGCCACGGCCACCCCGACGGGAATCCACAGTAGGGTCGGCCCGAGAGCCGACGAAATGATGCCGTCAGGCGTGACCTTGAACAGTTGACGCTGGTCGATGTCCGCAAAATAGACCGTTCCGTCGTCTTCGACCGCGAGGCCGAGCAAGGCAGAATAGCGCGGCCGGCCGTCATCCTGCACACTGTGTGGAAAGCCCTGCTCCGGCCCCGCCAGCGTGGTGACCGTGCCGTCCGTGTCGATCGTGCGAAGCAGGCCTCCGTTTGTGAAGAACAGCCGTCCGTCCGGACCCCATGCCGACGTTCCGAAGAGGCGAAAACGCGCGGTGTGGCCCGGACCATCCGCATAGCCAAAGTCGCCACCCGCGATGCGGCTGGTCTCGCCCTGCGGTGTCGTCTTGATGACGACCGCTTCTTCTCTGTTGTTGGTCAGCCGGTACCGATTACCCTCATTGTCCCAACGATCGAAAAAGCGGGTCGCTACCTCCCTTCCAATGCTCGAGACCCGGCCGTCGGGCGAAGCTTTCCAGTATCGAGTGCGGAAGGTGTCGCTGGCCTCCTCGTACCACTCGTGCTCGCCATACAGGGTGTCCGCCTCGTCGATGTAAAGCTCGTGCGTGTGGACATCCTCAACAAAGACGGAGACCTGTCCGTCGGTATCGATTCTCCAGACGCGTTCGAGGTCGGTGAAATAGATACGCCCGTGACTGTCTACCGCGAGCCCCCAACCCGGATGGGCCACGGTGGGCAGGGGCAGCGCAATCAGCACTACCAGAGCGACCATTCGTAGGAGCGGCAACGTGGATCGGGCCACCGTCAGCTGCCTCCGTCCGCTGCAGCCAGGTCCTCCGCGAACTCGCTCACCAGACCTTCGCTCGCCTCCGATATCGCTCCGAGCCGATCGTACGAAACAAGCCCCAGATATCCCGATTCCCAGGTAGCCGCCATCACCTCTTGGCCGCCCGAATCGACGCGCACCGCCTGGATGAATGACGCGTCGACCGCAAACGGCACCAGGCCGTCTCCTACCTCCATCGCGTGCACGTGTACGTACAGGTACGGAAGCCCGCTGTCCAGCGGATCAAACGACGGGCGCTGCACACCCAGCCGCTCGAGTCGGTCCGCCAACGCCATCCGCAGCGCCGACGCGCTGAAAGCCGGATCGGATGTCAGCGCAAGGCTCGCCTCGACGTCCACCACCAGCCCGAACGCGCGGATGTTTTCCAGGCTCTCGATCTCTTCTTGCCGATCGAGCTGGGCTGCCGACGGCATCGTGACAAACCACATCAGAGCAATCGCAGAAAGACTCCTGATGATCATGACGGTAACTGCTCCGAGGCAGGTTGTTTGCCCCTGTCATGTTGGCCCGTCGGGCAGGCCTACCGTGATTCATACAAAACGACCTGCCACACAAAGCCGGAACGGTAAAAGACTCGACCCAGCCCGTGCCGCGCTATAAGACCATCTACGTGCTCACTCGAGTGGAGATACACAAAGAAGCTCGACCGTCGCACTCTCTGAACGAAGTTGATCAGTCTGAAGCCCAGTGCCGTCCACCACGTCTCGCGCGGAAATACCAGCCCGTACAATCGCCTCGTCTTCGACGCCGATCTGTCGACCAGCGCATCGACGTCGTCGAAGCAGCAGATGACCCGGTCCAGTGTGACTACGTCCGCTTCCTCGACCGTGTCCGAGAGCTCGGCGAAGTTGCCGTGGACGTACTGAGCCTGGTCCGCATATCCTCGTTCCTCCGCTTCCGCCCGGCATTTGTCGATGTAGGCAGACGACGCATCCACTCCCGTGATCCGTCCCACGCCGGCCGCGGCCAACTCGTGCTGAATCTCACCGACGCCCCCACCGATGTCGAGCAGGGTTGATCCCTCCACGCCTCGCGCCCGCACGGCCTCGATCAGCCAGCGTGTTGTCGTCTTCGGCCCCCGTTTGCGGTATCGCTTGAGGTCCCACTTCGCTCGGGATGCCCCGAACTCCTCCTCGATGCCGATGCACTGATTGCAGGCCACGTTGCCTTCTCCAGGTGCTACTTGCTCACATCCGACGAATCGGCCGACCGAACCAGATCGATGAACTCGTCGATCAGATCGTTCGGGACCGTCACAGACAGGTGATAGTGCTTGATCTTCCAGCCGTCGTCAGTCGACTGAAGCACGCCGGACCCCGCGCAAACCCCCATCCACGTGTCGAGGAGCTCCTCGAACCACGCCGTCCGGCCGTCATCAGACACGTACACGCTGCGTGTGGTTGACTTGAAGTCCCACGCCGAGCCCCGCTCGAAATATGGCCGGGCGAACTCCACAAACTCGGGTTTCGTCCATCTTTCGCCCGCCTCGGTTCCGATATATACCGCGTCCTCCGCCATCAGGCCGAAGTACTTATCGGCGTCCGCGTCGCCCGCAGCTGCGTGCCACGCATCGATGAGTGCTCCGATATGCTCCCTTGTGTGCTCCCGTCCGGCGTTGGCCTGCTGCGCGGTGGCTCGCGGTACAATCGGGAGCACCAGGGAGCACAGAATTATTAGCGGGTGCCAGGCGTGAGCCATTTTTTGCGGATCTGGGTCCACGGACTTCGAGAAGATACCGGATTTCGGCTAACCCTTGATGCAGCCAAGGGGCACCAGTCGCGCGACCTTTTTCGAGATTCCGGCCATCTGGCACGCCTCGACTACGTCGGCCACGTCCTTGTACGCCTCCGGGATCTCTTCGTTGATGGTGCGGCGGCTGGCCCCCCGCACCACGATGCCGCGCTCCTCCAGCTCGGCCTTGACGTCCCGATGCGCGGCCGACTTCGACGCCTTCTTGCGACTCAACTGTCGGCCGGCACCGTGGCAGGTGCTCCCGAAGGTCTCGCGCATGGCGCGATCGGTACCTACCAGAACAAACGAATAGCGGCCCATGTCCCCTGGCACCAGTACCGGCTGTCCCACGTGGCGGTAGTCGGACGGGACGCTGTCCCGGCCCGGACCGTACGCCCGGGTCGCACCCTTGCGATGCACGCACACCTCCATCTCCCGGCCGTCAATTTCGTGGGTCTCGAACTTCGCGATGTTGTGAGCCACCTCGTACACCGTTCGCAGGCCCAGCTCTTCTTCCGTCCTACCCAGCGCGGCCGCGAACGCGAGACGCGTGTTGTGAGCGATGATCTGCCGGTTAGCGAAGGCAAAGTTGATGGCGCACCGCATGGCGCCGAGATATCGCTGTCCCTCCGGCGACCGTATCGGCGCGCACGCCAGTTGCCGATCGGGCAGCTTCATTCCGTACTTCCGCATCGCGCCGTCCATTACGCCGAGACTGTCCTCGCACGTCTGGTGGCCGAAACCGCGCGAACCCGTATGGATAATGACGGTGACCTGGTTTTCCTCCAGACCCAGCGCCTCCGCCGCGTCCACGTCGAACACCTCGTCGACGTAGCCGAACTCCAGAAAGTGATTGCCGGACCCCAGCGTGCCCAGCTGCGGCGCCCCGCGCTTCCACGCCTTGTCCGAAATCCTTTCCGGCTCCGCTGCTTCGATCCGCCCGCCCTCCTCGATGAATATCAGGTCCTCCGGCGTTCCATATCCCTTTCTCACCGCCCAACCGGCACCCTCCTGCACGACTTTCCGCAGCTGTTGCACCGACACACGCAGGGCGCCGGCCGAGCCCACTCCCGTCGGCACCCGGGCAAACAGCTCGTTCACGATCCGGTGCAGATGGTCCGACACCTCAGAGCGCTTGAGGCCGGACGCCATCAGCCGGACGCCGCAGTTGATGTCGTATCCGACGCCTCCCGGCGATATCACACCCTCGTCCAGGTCGAAGGCCGCCACGCCGCCGATCGGGAATCCGTATCCCCAGTGAATGTCCGGCATGGCCAGCGACGCCTTGAGGATGCCGGGAAGGTGCGCGACGTTCGCCGCCTGTTCGGCCGCCTTGTCATTCAGGATGTCGCGCATCATCCGCTTCGTCGCGTAGATGCGCGCCGGCACGTGCATGCCGCCGGTTTTAGGGATCTCCCACAGAAAAGGAGAAACCTGTTTGACGCTGACCGCAGACATGGCCGGCCTCCTCAGATGTCGAATATGATTCGTGCCGCGCAGCCGCTCTCACCACAGTCGACCGCTAGATCGTGAAAGGTGACGGCCTTGAGCTCGCAGAATATCGCCGGACGGCCGTGCGCCGAGATCTCTCCGGAGGCGGCGCCGACCACCTGCGTCTCGGACACCGACTCGATCTTGAAATCTGAAAAAACCAGGCCGTCCACCTGGTGCCGGTAGTTCAGCTCTGACAGCCAGTTCACCATGAGCTCTTCGGGGTCGCGCGCGTCGATGGTAACCGGAATGGTCACCTCGAGAGCCACGTCGTCGACGTCCGCGAGCAGCCAGAACATCGCATACGCCGCCCTTTCGTAGAGCGAAGCGCGATCCGGCGCCTCTACCTCAACACCCACATCCGCCGTGTGGTCGAACTCGCGCATCCAGTCCGGATGCTGTCGTAACGTCTCGTTCATCGTCCACCTGAGAGGGCCCAACGACAAACGATAATGGATAGCCGCCTCTGGCGAAAGTCGGCATTCCGACTCCGAGCCGCGGGACGAAACACTACGCCCGAAAAACACTGTGGGACACAAAAAAAGCCGGCCCGCACCACGTGCAGACCGGCCGTTTTCGAATGAGTCGACGGAATGCCGTTACCAGACCGTGAAACCTGGAGACACGAAGTTGGGTGGCAGATAGCTCCCGAAGAACGGCCCGTAGGCCATAATCACCAGGACGATCGCGACCACCGTCCAGAAGGCCAGCCTGTCCAGCCGCAGCGACCACGCGTCTTTGCCGGGCGCGGTCAGCGTCTCCGACCACGGGATGTCCGCCGGAATGTCTCCCTTCTTGCCCTTCAGGATCGTCAGAATGATGACCACGAAGAAGACGAGTATGCCGACAAACATGAGAGTGCCGCCGACCGCGGTCAGCGCCCCGCCAAGATCCCAGGCCTCATTGTTGTACGTCGCCTGCGCGCGGTAAATGCGGCGGGGCATGCCCTCCAGGCCAGCAGAGATCATCCCTCGAGCGAAGATCAATACGCCGATGGTGTAGATCCATGACGAGGCGAGCGCCCACGATTTGCCCCAGAGTCCTCGGCCGGTCAGATACGGTATGAGCCAGTACGCCACGCCCATCAGCGTTAGCGCGACCGCGCTTCCGACCGTCATGTGGAAGTGGCCCGGGACCCACGTCGTGTTGTGAACTACCTGGTTCATCGTGAAGCTCGCGTTGATGAGCCCTGTGATTCCGCCGAACACGAAGGTGATCATCGCCAGCAGCTGCGCCGCCACCGACGGGTCCTTCCAGCGCAGCTTCGTGATCCAGCCCAGGAGTCCGCGGCCACCGTTGGCGCGGCCGCCGATCTCGATGGAAGCCATCACGGTGAAGGCCGTCGCCAGGCTCGGGAAGAAGACGCCGAACGTCAGGACTCCGTGCATCGCTTTCATCCACGTCGGGATGCCCGGATCGGTGTACTGGTGATGGAAGCCCGTCGGAATCGAAAGCAGCAGGAAGAGGATGAATACGAAGCGCGTCAACGAGTCACTCACCAGCTTTCCGCCCACCTGCCGGGGCACGAGCGCGTACCACGAGACGTACGCCGGCAGCAGCCAGGCGTACACGATCGCGTGTGCGGTGAACCAGAACAGCGTTCGGGTCAGCAGCGGGTCCGTCTTGTCAACCCAGCCGAGGGTCCACGGCGTCAGGAAGCCCAGGAAGGAGACCGCGATTGGAATCGAGGCGAGCCCCCACATCACGTAGGAGACGACCGAGATGTGGGCCAGCAGCGGCACGCGCTC
>JBFGEP010000028.1:0-13620 GCA_041580055.1 Rhodothermales bacterium
ACGGCGACGGTGTGCGGCGCAACGCAGCGCCCGGTGACACGATCAGGTTTTCAGACATCGAGCTTGTAGCCGTGGAGATTCGTGGCGCGGGCGGTGAAGGGGTTGGCGACAGCATCGTCGTCGCGGTTTCAGTTCCGGGGGAGGCCGGGGTGCACACACTGGCCGAGGGGTCGGCACAGACATTCGGCGACTATCGAATCGCCGCCGTTGCGATCCGCGCCGCCGAGAACGAGCTCGGCCGCGGCCTTGCAGAGCTTGAGATAGCGGTAACGTCCAGTTTGCCCGAAACGCTGCGTCTTTCGGCCGCGGCGGGACGTCCAGCGGATCGACTCCGCGTTCCACACGAGATCACCCACATCACCCTCCACCACAGCGGGAGTGCAGAGCCTCTTCGACCCGAGGACGACCCGGTCGAAAAGCTGCGCAACCTGCAGCTCTGGGGAGAGACCGACCGCGGATGGTGGGATGTGCCGTACCACTTTCTCATCGGCCTGGACGGCACCATCTTCGAGGGACGCGCTTACCGATACGCAGGCGAGACGAACACGCGCTACGACCCGCGCGGACATCTGCTGATCAGCGTCCTCGGCAACTACAACCTGCAGGAGCCGACCCCGGAGCAGATCGAGGCGATCGCGAACTTGATGACCTGGTCGGCGGCAGAGTTTGGTGTCTCAACGGACAACATCCGCGGACACAGCGACCTCGCGGCAACCTCCTGCCCCGGTGACCACCTCAGAAAGTATCTCGAGGACGGTACCTTCAAGCGCCTGGTGAGAGAGAAACTCGCGCACTCAAATCGTCCTCGACAACAGCATAACGAATGAGACCGACCCACACGCTGACAGCCATCATCCTTGTTGTCGGAATCCTCCCCCCCGTTGCCGCTCAGGACGCGAGTATCCCCGCCGTGATTCGGGCGGCATCTTCGAATGGCGCCGTCAGCTACGACGCGTCCATACCCACACCGCTGGAGGTACTGGGATACGATATCGGGTCGCGACACACCGAGCCGCACCAGGTGGTCCGATATTTCGAAGCGGTGGCTAACGCGTCCGAAAGGGTCACGCTCCGCGAGCACGCCCGGAGTCACGAGGGACGGCCGCTGGTCCACGCTATCGTCGGCACACCCGAACATCTGGCAGGACTCGAGCAGATCCGGACAGCCAACCTGCGGCTGTCTGACACCCCGGGCTCCGTAACCGACTCCGAGGTGGATGCGATGCCGGCCATCGTGCTCATGAGCTACAGCGTCCACGGCAACGAGGCCAGCGGAACGGAAGCGGCCATGTTGCTGCTGTATCACCTGGCCGCCGGCAACGACCCGGTCGTCGCGCAAATCCTCGACGGGATGATGGTCATTGTCGACCCGATGTTGAATCCCGACGGCCGCGCTCGATTCACGACCTGGGCAAATCGAAATCGCGGGCGCGTAGCGGTGTCCGATCCCGAAAACCGTGAGCATAACGAGCCCTGGCCGGGCGGCCGAACCAACCACTACTGGTTCGATCTGAATCGCGACTACGTTCCGGGGCAGCATCCCGAGACTCGCGGCCGGCTAGAGCTATTTCATCACTGGAGGCCGCAGATCGTCATTGATGCCCACGAGATGGGAAGCGAAAGTACGTACTTCTTTCAGCCCGGAATTCCCTCGCGGACCAACCCCAACACGCCGAGGCTGAATCAGGAGCTGACCGCCAGGGTCGCTCGATTTCACGCGGAGGCGTTGGATGCGCTGCCTGCCCTGTTCTACTCCGAGGAAACGTTCGACGACTTCTACTACGGCAAGTGGTCCACCTACCCCGACATAAACGGGGCGGTCGGAATACTCTTCGAGCAGGCGTCGTCGAGAGCTCTCGTTCGCGACACGAAGGCGGGCAGGCTCCACTACGCAACCACCGTGAGGAATCAGTTTGCGACGTCGTTGTCCACGCTTCGGGCCGCTCGCGAGATGAGGCCCGACCTGCTGAGGTATCAGCGTGATTTCTACGCGGAGGCCGCGAGACGGAGCGACCGATCCGCGGGCGGCCTGCTGGCCACGGCGGGTAGCGATCGATCCAGACGCGACGAGCTCGCGGACCTGCTGCGGCGTCACAGGATCAAAGTCCATGTGCTCGACCGCCCGACGGCGACAGGCGGCGTTGACTTCACGCCGGACGCGTCGCTCTTCATCCCGTGGGACCAACCCCAGTCGAGACTGATCGACGCGCTGTTCGAGCGACGCACCGAGTTTGCTGACTCGATCTTCTACGACATATCAGCGTGGACGCTGCCGCTTGCGTTCGACATGCAGGTGGCCGACGTGCGCAGCGTCCCCGACGGGGTCGTTGGCGCAGAGTGGTCCGACGAACCGGCGGCGGAATCGAGCCGCTCCCTCCCGACGAGCGCGCCCGGGTACGTGATGACGTGGGACGATTTCTACTCCGCCCGCGTTCTCGACAGACTGCAGGCGTCGGGCGCGGATACCCGGGTAGCGACCCGCACGTTCAGCGCCTCGACACCCGGCGGCACAAAGTCGTTCCCGCCCGGAACGATAGTCATCACCCGCGGCGCCCTGAGCGCCGACTCGCTGGCGCGGACCCTGGCCGGCGCGTCCCGAGGAGAGCAGGTAACGCTTCACGCCGTGACGTCCGGGCTCACAGAAGCGGGGCCGGATCTGGGGAGTCCGCGCAACAGGCTACTCACCCGCCGCCGAACAGCAATTGTAACGGGTGAGGGTACCAGCGCCTATCGCGCGGGCGAGGTATGGCATCTGCTGAGCGAGCGCGCACGCATCCCGGTGACGCTGCTAGACGCGGACCGGATAAAGAGCGCCGATCTGTCCCGCTACACG
This sequence comes from Rhodothermales bacterium, assembly GCA_041580055.1. Taxonomy (GTDB): domain Bacteria; phylum Bacteroidota; class Rhodothermia; order Rhodothermales; family JABDKH01; genus JABDKH01. The sequence goes on from JBFGEP010000028.1 coordinate 2,834, forward strand.
ACGATCGTGATCGCGGGTGGACGGTCTTCGAGTGAGCCTGTGGAGACCGTTCAAGAGTGGGTGGAGGACGGAGGCCACCTGATTCTCCTGTCGGACGCTACGCTGTGGGCGCTCGGCGCCAGGCTGGTCGACGCCGACTCGATTTCAGTCGATCTCGACTCTGTCCTCACCGACGTACCATACTCCGAGCGTTCAAGGGCGCGCGGTGCGCAGTATCTGGGTGGAGCCATCCTGGACACGGTGGTCGACACCACGCACCCGCTGGCATACGGTGTCGGGAGCCGCATACCCGTCTTCCGACAGGGACGTCACTTCATCGCGAGCAGCAACCCCGACAACATCGTCGTTTCCAGATACGCCCAGCAGCCGCTGCTCAGCGGGTATGCCCCGGCACGATTATCCGAGCTCATTCCGGGGACGGTTTCCGTCATGAGCGTTCCCCGCGGCAGCGGCCAGATCATCCTGTTCGCGGACATCCCGAGCTTCCGCGGGTTCTGGTTTGGCTCCAGCCGGATGCTGATCAACGCGATCTTTTTTTCCGAGGCGATCTAGCCGGGCCATCAAGTCTTGAAGTCGTCTACCGTACGATAAGCATCGATCACGGCCCGCTCTCCGGCGGCTCCGTCGCCGGAGTTTCCGTGCTCCATGCCGAGGATCCCGGTGAAACCCTTGCTGTGGATGTGCCGAAACACGTTCCGGTAGTTGATCTCGCCGGTCGTGGGCTCCTTTCTACCCGGATTGTCACCGATCTGAAAGTAGCCGATCTCGTCCCAGGCGGCATCGATATTCGGGATGAGATTACCCTCCTGGATCTGCTGGTGGTAGAGGTCGTCGAGGATCTTGCAGGCCGGACTTGCCACGGCGCGGCAGATTTCGTACGCCTGCGGAATACGGGTAAGGAACAGGCCCGGGTGGTCGCGGAAGTTGAGCGGCTCGAGCACCATCACCAGCCCGTGCGGCTCGAGAATCTCAGCGGCGCGCTTCAGCGTCTCGATGACGTTTGCCGTCTGGTAGGCCATGTCGAGCCGCAGGTCGACGTGTCCGGGGACAACGGTCATCCACTTCGCATTAACACGGCGCGCCACGTCGACGGACGATCGAATGTCGGCAAGGAACTCGTCCCGCAGGTCACTCTTGCCCGAGGCGAGGTTCGGCTCGCTCCAGTGGATCGTGTGGGCGACGAACACTCCCATCCTGAGCCCGCGACGAGCCATGGTCGAAGCCATCTTCTCCTGCAGCGGGACGTCGCGAGATCGCATCGGGTTGTCCTCGAAGGCCGTGAATCCCTGGTCGGCCATGAAATTCAGCTGGTCGACAGGATCGTCACCGGCCAGGTTCTTGAACATCCCGATGTGCGGGGCATAGTGCAGATTGAATGAGCCGCCGCTTGGCGTCGGCGTGGCGGCCTCCGCTGTGATCGAGGCGCCGGTGGCCAGCCCGGCGCCGGCCAGCACGCTCGTCTGCATGAACTGTCTTCGCTTCATTGTCTTGAGGTAGTGCCGGTTGTTGCGGCGGAACTGTGATCGCCGCGGTTGACGGTAACTTAGTCCTTGAGCAGTCCGGCCTCAACCGACTGCTTGCGTGGGCTTCCGAACTCGATAATCCGGGCGCCGTATCCGGGCCCTGCGGCAAGGTGTAGACCGTCCCTGCCCATGACGCTGATCGCCGAGGCCAGGGCGTCAGCTTCGACACCCGTGGGTGCGAGGACCGTCACCAGCCTGCGCCGCGTCAGGCCGTATCCGGTACGGGGATCCAGCAGGTGCGAATATCGCACACCTTCCGCCTGCAGAAAACGATGCGCATCGCCGGAGGTAGCGACGGCGCCGTTCGTCAGCAAGACGTCCTCCGATGCGAACCTCCCGCGGGCATCAAGGGCACGCGTCTCGACCGTCCAACCCGTCTCGCCCGGCGGAGGGTCGCCGGCCACGATGTCGCCACCGGCATCTACCAGTGACCTCGTGGTGCCTTTCGACCGCAGAGTCTTCAGCATCTCATCTGCCGCGTAGCCTTTCGCAATGCCTCCGAGGTCCAGCTTCATCTCCGGGGCGGTAAGCCGGACACACCGCCGGTCCGAGTCGACGACAACTTTTTCGTGTCCCACGGCCGCCCGGGCGGCGGAGAGGCGGGATTCAGGCGGCAGCTGCGCGCGTCGCATGGCCCAGCGCCACAGTCGCGTCATCGGTCCGACCGTCACATCGAAGGCCCCGTCAGAGGCGCTGGCGATTCTCTGGGCATGCTCAAGCACCGATATCAGGTCGCGCGAGGCAGGAGTACAGCGGTCGGCACCCGCTGACAGGGAGAGCCGCGTAATCTCGCTATCGGAGCGCCAGTCGCTCAGAAGCGAGTCGATTTCCGCGGCACGCGCAAAGGCTTCGCCCGCGGTAGCATTCGCGGTCGTCGCATCGGTCGCGTACAGCACGACACGAAACTCAGTGCCCATGGCCGCCTCGCTGTATGTGAATCGGCGGAGGTCCTGCGCGCCGGCGTGCACCGAAAGGGCGCAGATAAAAAGCAGCAGCCACACCGAAGCCCGGAGTCACGGCCTCGAACGATGCGCCCGCCGCCGTATGAGTCCCGACAAATCGTGCGTCATACTGCCGAGGTGATCCCGGGTACGGGCACCGGGTAACGCCCGTCTTCGTCCGGCATGACCGGTGGATCCGCATCGAATGCGAACCGCTCCGGAAGGAGGCTCGTGGTCGAAGCGAGCGCCTCCTCCCATTCAACCACCCTGCCGGAGTATGTAGCCATGCGTCCCATGATGGCGGTCATGGTCGCGATGGCCCCGTTTTCTGCATCGGCGAACCGGTACTCGCCCGCGGCGATCGCCGCAAACAGCTCGTCGTGCTCTACCTGGTAAGGACTGGGGTCGTCCTTTCCGCGGTGACGGTAGATCGGGTGGCCCCACTGGTCGAGCAGCTGCCCCGGAGACGGCGCCGTACCGTGAGTGCCCTGAAAAGCCTCGCTGACTCGGTTCATGCAGCCAGGGATGTGGCGGCACTGGCTCTGGATGAACGTCCCGTCGCCATACTCAAACTCCACGAAGTGATGGTCGTAGATCTCTCCGGAGTCCGGTCCCGTCCGCACGGCGCGACCTCCCTGTCCCTGGGCGCGCACGGGATGCGCCTGCTTGACCCAGTTGGCGACGTCGATGTTATGGATGTGCTGCTCAACGATGTGGTCCCCGCACAGCCAGTTGAAGTAGTACCAGTTCCTCATCTGATATTCCATCTCGGTCTGTCCCGGCTTGCGTGGATGCACCCAGACGCCTTCGCCATTCCAGTAGACCCTGCCCGCGACAATCTCGCCGATCACTCCGTCGTGGATGCGGCTGACCCATTCCCGGTACTCCGTCTGGTAGTGCCGCTGCAGGCCGACCACGACATTGAGCTGCTTCTGCTTCGCCTTCTCTGCTGAAGCCAGAACCTGCCGTACGCCCGGCGCATCGGTGGCCACGGGCTTCTCCATGAATACGTGCCTACCCGCTTCCACCGCCGACTCGAAATGCAGCGGGCGAAAGCCCGGTGGGGTCGCGAGGATGACCACGTCAACAAGAGGAATGACTTCCTCATAGCCGCCGAAGCCGACAAACTTGTTCTCTTCCGGCACCTCGATGCGCGACAGGTACTCTTCAAACTCGCCGCCGGACCAATCGCCCGACTCGGGATCCGCCAGGTTCGTCAGGCTTTCGTCGAGTCGGTCGCGAAAGGCGTCGGCCATCGCCACGAGCTTGACGTTCGGGCCGGTCATCAGCGCCTGCATCGCCGCACCGGTCCCGCGGCCGCCGCAGCCGACAAGCCCCACTCGAATTGTGTCGTCCACCGAGCGATAGGCGCTCGCTGCAAGCGGAAACTGCGCCGCCATCAGGCCACCGACCACGGCCGCCGACCCTTTCACGAACTCGCGGCGTGTCACGCTCCCGGGTGATTCGTCCTTCTTCATCTCTCTAACCTGTTTTATGGTGATGGCTCACTCTCCGAGCACCAGGATCCAGAATTCTTCCTGCTCCTCGGGGCTCGGAGGACTGACGGGCCTCACGAGCCGAAATCCAACAAACGGGGAATCGGTATTCCACCAGTAGCTCTTCGGAACCTGCGGATCGCGACGCTTCCAGTTGAGGCTGGATCTAAGACGCGCAGCGCATCGGAGAGCCTCCGGGTCGTCGTCATATGCGCCGCCACGCACGGTTCGAGGGTGGAGGCTCGTCGGCCGGACCCAGGGTGCGCGAGCGGAGTCAGGCCAGCTCGCCAGCACGTCTTCCACGTACTGGTCCAGCGTCCACTCCGCCACGTTGCCGTGCATGTCGTACAGACCCCAGGCGTTGGGAAGCTTCTGCCCCACAGGCTGGAACACCTCGTCGCTGTTGAGCCAGTGCCAGGCATGCCGATCCAGATCGTCGCTCGAATCTCCAAAGGAGTACGCGGTCGCTGAGCCGGCCCGGCAGGCATACTCCCACTCGGCCTCTGTGGGCAGACGGTAGAAGTCACCCGTCTTGTCGGATAGCCATTTTGCATAGTGGAGAGCCGCCCACTGCGTCATGCCGGCGGCTGGATAGCCCCGGTTGCCCATCCCGTGCGCGGGGTCCTCATACGGGGGAGACGGGCGCGCGACGGCGTGTGGGGCGCGCGTTGCGGAGTCGGATGCCGGACTGCCGCCGCTCCCCATCGGCAAGCGAAAGGCGGCAAACTCTTCGTACGTCACCTCCCGCGTCGACATCCAGAATGAATCTATGAGGACATAGCGCTGCGGTCCTTCATCATCGTTGCGCCCCACCTCCCCGAACGGGCTGCCCATCACATAGCCGCCGCCGGGAATGAGCGCAAGCTCGAACGTGAGCTTCGTCCCGGGTATCGACTCACTGATCACGCGAGCCGACCGGGACTGGCCGGAATCCTGCTGAGAATCCCGCGTGGCCGCAGGTTGCGACAACGTCTCAGTCGATGGCGACAGGAGAAGCAGTGCGACAAGAAGCGCGCGGGCGGCAGGTCGGAAATCGGCCGAAAAATGCATTCAGGGGGCTGCTGCGATTGGCGTGTGGTAAGGTAAATACCGCGTCGCTGTGAATCGCGCACCGGAGCGCCCCGGACGAATCAACAAGCCTTCATAATATCTTAACGTGAACGAGTTGGTCGTTCTGAACGAATTGGTTATCGTAGTGTCAAATTAGTACCCAGTTCGCTGTTTCAACACTATCAAACCAATTCAATCATGCGTACCATCCTAACCCTGGCAGCATTCGTTCTCTTCAGCGCATGCTCCGACATTACCGGAGTGGAGACATCCTCCACCTCCCTCACAGCCGACCAGAGTGCCAAGAAGGAGACGGCGGCCGGCCAACAGGATCAAAACCTCGTTGACATCGCGACCGGAAATCCCGCGTTTTCGATTCTGGTCGACGCGCTGAGCCGCGTTGATCTCGTAGGCGCAGTGGCTGCCGACGATGTCCAGTACACGGTATTTGCACCAACCAACGATGCCTTCGTGGCGCTGCTGGGCGAACTCGGTGCTGCCAGCCTTGACGACATCGATGACGCGACGTTGACAGCCGTCCTCCTCTACCACGTGGTCGAAGGCCGCCGCTTCTCGAACTCCGTGCTGCGCGCGAAGAAGCTCAGCACGCTGAACGGTGGTTACATCATGGTAAACCGCGGCACCGCGACGTTGACTGACGCTAACGGCCGCGACGTGAACATCGTCACGGCGCCAGGATTCTTCGACATTCCGGCGTCGAATGGCGTCGTGCACGTGATCGATCGGGTTCTCCTCCCCTGAGGAGACCAACATGGGACGGAACGGGCTCCGGGGCGCTGCTGCGCTCCGGAGCCTTTTTCGTCGATCTCACGGCAGCGCCGTTGCGGATGGAATCCCGCCCGGCCGGCGAGGGTCTAACTCACACGACAGTATTCGATGGAACAACCTCCCGACATCGGTATTAGCTGCCCGCTTCAGGCAGGTCGCGATCACATGAAAAAACTCATCTGGCTCGGTCTCGTCGTCGTCCTGACGGCCGCAGGCTGGTGGTACTATTCCAAGAACGGCGAAGCCGTAGAGTCACCCTATCGCTTCGTGACGGTCGAGCGAGGTGACCTCGAGTCCACGGTCGCTGCCACGGGCACCCTCAGCGCGGTCACGACCGTGCAAGTCGGAACGCAGGTCTCCGGCCGTGTCGAGCAGATCTTCGTCGACTTCAACGACCGCGTCAAGCAGGGCCAGCTTATCGCCCGGATCGATCGGACGCTCCTCGAGCAGAACGTGCGCGACGCCGAGGCGCGTCTGGAGCGAAGCAAGGCGGAGCTCGCTCATCGCCAGCGAGAGTTCGAGCGCAACAATACCCTCTTCGAGAGCAAGGTCATCACCGAGACGGAGTTCAACACGATCCGCTACAATCTTGAGCTTGCACAGGCAGATCTCAAGAGTGCCGAGATCAGCCTGGAGAGGGCGCAACAGAATCTGTCTTACGCGGCCATCTACGCGCCGATCGACGGCGTGGTGGTGGAACGAAACGTCGACGTAGGCCAGACGGTGGCGGCCAGCCTTTCCGCGCCACAGCTGTTTCTGATCGCCAATGATCTGTCGCGCATGGAGATCCTTGCTTCGGTGGACGAGAGCGACATCGGGCTGATACGCGAAGGCCAGACGGTCCGCTTCACGGTCCAGGCCTACCCCGAGGACACCTTCTTCGGCAGTGTGCGTCAGGTCCGGCTCCAGTCCACGATGCAGGAGAACGTGGTCAACTACACGGTAGTCGTCGACGTAGAGAATACCGACGGCCGCCTCCTGCCGGGAATGACCGCAACGGTAGACTTCCTCGTCGAAGTTGCGTCCGACGTGCTGATGGTCTCGAACGCCGCGCTGCGCTTCCGACCCACCATGGAGATGATCGAGGCCGTCCGGGCGCGACGCGAGCAGCGCCGCGACCAGGTGCCGGACTCGGTCCGCGAGCGTATGGCCGAGCGACGTGGTGGCGGGGCGGCGGCCTCCATGGGTGGCGGCGAGAATGGCTTTCAGCGCCAGGCCGACGCCGGGACGCTCTGGTATCTGGACGAGGATGGCCAGGTGGCGGTCGCGAGGGTGCGCACCGGGATCTCTGACGGCCGCAACACGGAAGTCGAGGGCCGCCAGATTGACGAAGGCCTCGACGTGATCACCGCGGCAATGGAAGGCACCCCGGCAGGCAACAGCAATCCGTTCCAGACCCAGCAGCAACGCTTCCGGCCCGGTGGCTTCTAGCGCCCCTCCCGATGAGCACAGAAGCCGTCATCCACATCGAGAACGTCACCCGCGTCTACACCATGGGCCACACCGAGGTCCATGCGCTGCGCGGCCTGAGCCTCACCGTCGATCCGGGCGAGATGGTGGCTATCGCCGGGGCCTCGGGATCGGGCAAGTCAACGCTGATGAACATCATCGGGTGCCTGGACTATCCGACGGCCGGTTCCTACCGGCTGGACGGGGTCAGGGTGGACACGATGGACCGCGACAAGCTTGCCGACGTGCGCAACCAGAAAATCGGTTTCGTATTTCAGGGCTTCAATCTGCTCCCGCGAACGACGGCGCTGGAGAACGTCGAGCTGCCTCTGCTATACGATCGCACGCACCGCAAGCTCGACGCGAAGAAGCTCGCCACCGAGGCGCTGGAACGTGTAGGGTTGGGCGATCGAATGCATCACGAACCGAGCGAGCTCTCAGGAGGCCAGCAGCAGCGTGTCGCGATCGCGAGGGCCCTTGTGACCCGCCCAACGATTCTGCTGGCCGACGAGCCGACCGGCAACCTCGACAGCCATACCTCCGTCGAGGTGATGTCGCTGTTTCAGAACCTCAACGAACAGGGCACGACCATCCTGCTTGTCACACACGAGCGCGACATCATCCGGTACGCCCGACGTCTGGTGGAGCTGCGCGACGGACAGGTCATCATTGATGAACCGACGGCCGACCGAATCCTGGCGCAGGATGAATTGAGCAGGCGCCAAAATCTCGAGAGCGTAAGCGAATGAAGACGTCCAATCTCGTCAAGGTGGCCTCCAAGAGCATCCTGAAGAACAAGATGCGCACCCTGCTCACGATGCTGGGCATCATCATCGGAGTGGGCGCCGTTATCGTGATGGTCGCCGTGGGCGAGGGCGCCAGAAGCCAGATCCAGCAACAGATCAATAATCTCGGCACCAACATGATCGTCATCACGCCCGGTTCGTCGAGGCAGGGCGGAGTGAGTCACGGTGCCCAGAGCTACAATCGCCTGACGGTCGAGGACGCCGAGAAGCTGGCCCGGGAGGGAACGCTCATCTCCGCCGTTTCGCCGGTGGTCTTCACACGAACGCAGGCCATCGGCGGCCAGGGTAACTGGCGGTGCACGATCAACGGCGTCTCCGAGCAGTATCCGACTATTCGGGACTGGAAGACGTCATCCGGGGTGTTTTTCGACAGTAATGACCTCAGGTCCATGCGGAAAGTAGCCGTCCTCGGTAAAACGGTGGCGGACAACCTGTTTCCGGGCGAAGACGCGGTAGGGCAGCAGGTGCAGCTCAGGAATGTGCCATTCACCGTGATTGGCGTGCTGGAGGAAAAGGGCCAGACGGCCAGCGGCACCGACCAGGACGATGTGATCATCGTCCCGTATACGACTGCGCAGACGCGTCTCGCCGGATGGAGTCGCATCTTCCAGATACTCGCCAGCACGTACTCGCCCTCCGACATTCCGGCGGCCCAGGAGGAGATGCGCCTGATTATGAGGGAATCGCACCGCCTCGCCGAGTGGGACGACGACGACTTCACGATCCGGAATCAGACCGACCTTGCAGAGGCCGCGCAGGGCACGACGGAGGTGATGTCGATCCTTCTGGCCGCCATCGCGTCGATCTCACTGCTCGTTGGCGGCATCGGCATCATGAACATCATGCTGGTGTCGGTGACGGAGCGGACACGCGAGATCGGCATCCGAATGGCGATCGGTGCCCGGGGAAGGGATGTTCTGACACAGTTTCTCATCGAGGCCACAGTAATCAGCATGTTCGGCGGGATGATCGGCATCGGGCTCGGCTTCGCCGGAGCCACGATCCTCGGCTCGGCCACCGGATGGCACACCGTGATCGCACCCGAGACAACGGTGGTCGCCATCCTGTTCGCGGCCGTCGTCGGAATCTTTTTCGGATTCTACCCGGCAAGAAAGGCGGCGGCACTCGATCCCATCGAAGCCCTGCGGTACGAGTAGACCGCCCGGTCCGTATCAGCCCAGTTCGAACAGTGACGGCTCGATTTCCACGCGGCGAGCACCCATCACGGCTTCGTTCACTTTGATCGCCACGACCGTCGCCTCGTAGCCTACGCGATAGCTGGCGACCGGCTCGTACGGGCCGAACACGAGGTTGTCGACGAACGCCTCGAAAGCGTAGTACAAAGGCGTCTCGACGTTCGGGTCGTCCGCGGCGGGGTCCAGGCCCTGCGCCTCGAGCTTGGTCGCGTTGGCAACAAGCGCGATGCCTTTCTCCCGGTAGAACGTGTCCTTGCGAGCGTACACCTCCCATCCCAGCAGCGGCGCGTCCACCTCCTTGAACATCCAGCCCTTGCTGTCGCGCAGCATGATCGTGCTGTCGCTTCCGTAGAACATGTCGTAGGCACCGTCGAAGGAGCTCGTGAGGGTCGCGTCGTACATCATCTTGACGCCGCCGGAGTACTCAATGATGGCTTGCACGGTGTCCGGAACCGTTCTGCCATCACGCCAAAGCCCGACGTGCCCGAAGCCCGTCGCGGCTACCGGACGCTCTCGGAGAATCCAGGTGGTCGTGTCAATCTGGTGGATGCCGACCTCCCCCACAAGCCCTGCCGACAGGCCCGGATCCAGACGCCAGTTCAGCTCCTCCTCCCTATCCCGGTTGGGGGATGCGCGCCGCCAGCTCTCCTTCGCGTGCCACTGCGCCCGCGCCATGGTTGGGGTGCCGATCGCCCCGCTTCTGATGAACTGGAAGATGTTGCGATGCTGGGGATCCGACCGGTACATGAGCCCTGCCTGAAACACGAGCTCAGGCTTGTTCATTGCTGCCTTAGCGATGACTCGGGCATCGTCCACGGACGAGGCGAGCGGTGCCTCGCAGTAGATGTGCTTCCCGGCCTCGAGCGCTGCAAGCACGATGTCACGGTGGTTGTGCGTCGGCGTTGCAATGACCACAGCGGGGATGTCGGAGTCAAGAAGCTCTCGGTAGTCAGATAGCCGCGCCGCATCGGGGACCGACCGCTGCGCGCGCCGCAGCATCACGTCGTAGCTGTCGCAGACGGCCGCCAGGCTCGCCTGGGGCATTCGCTCGATCGTGGCGGCGACCTCGCGACCCCACTGCCCGAATCCAATGAGCCCGATCGGAACGGGTTCATCCTGGACGCGACCTGTGCGACTGCGGGCGGACTTCCTCAGGGAATCGGGACCCGAGCCGACGAAACCGGCCAACGGCGCCAGAGAGCTCTTCTTGATGAACGAGCGGCGCGTCAGGCCGCCTCCTCCTTCCGTCGTGCGCTTGTCTGTCATGCTCCCTCGGGGCTGATATCGCTATGGTCTGAAGATAAATGCGTCAATCTTGCCGCGCCCATTCGTCCTGACGACCGTCGGCGAAATCGTTGTACCGCACAACGTTGGAATGACGGCCGTCGCCACCAGCGACGAGGAAGCGGGCGCCGGGGAAAGCCTGGCGTATCGCGCTGGCTTCTTCGTCCGTTGCCACAAGCATCGCCGTGGCGAGGGCGTCGCATTCGGCCGCCGACCCGGCCTTCACTGCCGACAGGGTCGCACCACACACGGG
>JBFGEP010000029.1:0-13379 GCA_041580055.1 Rhodothermales bacterium
CTGACGGTGCAGCGATCGGGGTGGGATGATGCGACGGTGGCCACAGCGTTTCTGCATGACGTCATCGAGGACGGGAACCAGTGGGGAGATCGGTTGCCGTACGACCGCCTGGTGAATCTCATCAGACCGGACGTTGCTGATCTCGTTCGAGAGGTCTCCGAGGACAAGCGGGACACCAGTGGCGAATCTCTTCCGTGGAAGACCAGGAAAGACGGCTACATCGACCGACTTCGGGAGGCGTCGGACGGCGCAGTCGCTATCAGCCTCGCGGACAAACTCCACAACCTCTGGACAATAAACGCGGGCCTGCGGAAAGGCATTGACGTGTTCAGCTCGGACGATAATCGCCGGGCACTCAGCGCGGATCCTCAGCAGCAGCTCTGGTTCTTCCGGGAAGTTTACAAGATTGCGGGTGAGAGGAATGACCCGCGATTCGCTCCGCTGCGCGACAGACTTCTGGAGGAGATAACCCGGTTCGAGGAGTTGACCGCTCCCGGCGATGGGCCGAGTCAGAATGCGAGCTGACTGTGCTCAACGAGCGTGCAACGGTTGCGGACGTACGGTATCCCGGCCTCATCGGCGCGCTGCTCTGCCTCGAACGACGACACGCCGATCTGCGTCCAGATGACGGGGTTCTGTCCCGTCCGTTCGCGTCGGGCGATCGCCTCTTCCACTATTCCCGGCATGAACTGAGGTCGCCGAAAGACGTCCACAATGTCGATGTTAATCGACTCCGGTATCTGTTCAAGAGAGGGATAGGCGGTCTCTCCGAGCAAGCTCTCGGCATGTGGATTTACCGGGACGATCCTGTATCCGACCTCCTGGAGGTACGCGGCGATTTTGTGACTGGTGCGGTCGGGTCTCTGAGACAGGCCCACCACCGCGATGGTATGAGACTGCCTTAGCAGGTCGGCGATATCGATCATAGGATGGCCACCGGGTTACGAGTTGGGTGTTTCATACGACGGACACCCGTCACCCATTCCACTGATGGGGTGGTCTCAACCCCAAATTCAAACTTGTCATCGTATTTTCACCGCCTGCCCGGCGGCGCCGTAGCCCGTTTGTGACGCCGGCCGGCCAGACCGCGAGCCGACCCTATGTCGAGTTACCCCTTCACGCAGATTGAGGAAAAGTGGCAGCGCCACTGGGAAGAGGAGTCCGTCTTCACAACGGGGACCGAGCCCGAGTCTGGGCGTGAGAAGTTCTATATCCTCGACATGTTTCCATATCCGTCGGGTGTCGGCCTGCACGTCGGCCATCCGCTTGGCTACATCGCCACCGACATCGTCGCGCGCTACAAGCGCATGAGGGGGTACGATGTCCTGCACCCGATCGGTTTCGATGCCTTCGGGCTGCCGGCGGAGCAGTTCGCGGTAGAGCATGGTGTGCATCCGCGGATCACTACCGAGCAGAACATCGACAACATGCTCCGGCAGCTCAAGCGGCTCGGCCTGAGCTACGACTGGAGTCGCGTTTTTGCTACGACGGATCCCGACTACTATCGCTGGACCCAGTGGATCTTCCTGCAACTGTACGACAGCTACTACGACGAGCAGACGCAGGTCGCTCGGCCTATCCAGGAGCTGGTAGCACAGTTCGAGACCGGGACTCGGACGCCGCCTGGTGAAGAAGCCTGGTCTGCATTGAGCGAGGTACAGCGCGAAGCCGTGCTGGCGGAGTACCGGCTGGCGTACATGGCCGAGGTCGCGGTCAACTGGTGCCCGGGTCTGGGCACCGTTCTTGCGAACGAAGAGGTCACGAGCGACGGCCGAAGCGAGCGGGGCAACTATCCCGTTTTCAAGCGCCCGCTGCGCCAGTGGATGCTGCGAATCACCGCATACGCGGACAGATTGGGGGACGATCTCGAGCTGGTAGATTGGCCCGAACCGATCAAGATCATGCAGCGCAACTGGATCGGGAAGAGCTCCGGCGCCATGGTCGATTTTGTGGTGGAAGCCCACGAACATGTGATTCGCGTGTTCACGACGCGGCCCGATACGCTTTTCGGTTCAACGTACATGGTTCTGGCCCCGGAGCATCCACTCGTTGAGACGGTAACGACCGCCGAGCGCCGGGACGAGGTTCGCCGCTACGTCGACGATGTCGCCCGGCTCACCGAGGTGGATCGGATGGCCGAGGGCAAGAAGAAGACGGGCTGCTTCACGGGCGCATACGCAACGAATCCGACGACCGGAGAGAGGATTCCGATCTGGATCGCGGACTATGTCCTGATGGGATATGGAACAGGGGCCATCATGGCCGTTCCCGCTCACGATCAAAGGGACTTCGAGTTTGCGAAGCAGTTCGACCTTGACGTTCGGTCGGTCGTCCGCCCGTCTGATTCCTGGCTGGCGGGCCACGTCGTCTCCGCTGATGACTACGTCGCAGATCCGGCCGCGCTCAGCGAGGCGTTCACCGGGGATGGGGTGGGTATCAACTCCGCAAACTCCGAGGTCTCACTAGACGGGCTTACAACCGCGGAAGCCATACCTCTCATTGCCGACTGGCTGGAGGACAAAGGCCTCGGTGAGCACGCCGTGCAGTACAAGCTGCGCGACTGGCTTTTCAGCAGGCAGCGCTACTGGGGAGAGCCGTTCCCGGTCCTGCACGGGCCTGACGGCACCATTCGAACCGTTTCCGAGGATGATCTGCCGGTGACGCTGCCGGAGATGGAAGACTTCAGGCCGCAGACTAGCGATGATCCTGACGCACCGCCGCGGCCTCCACTGGGACGGGCTCCTGAGTCGTGGAGGGTGGTTAGCGTGAGGGGCGTTCGTTACGAACGCGAGCTCAACACCATGCCGCAGTGGGCGGGGTCTTGCTGGTACTACCTTCGCTTCATCGATCCGTCCAACCCGACGCGCCTCGTCGACAACGAGCTGGAGCGCTACTGGATGGCACCGCGAGGCGTTGACCTGTACGTCGGCGGAGTCGAGCACGCGGTGCTGCATCTCTTGTATGCTCGCTTCTGGCACAAGGTGCTGTTTGATCTCGGACATGTCTCGGGTCCGGAGCCGTTTGGCCGCCTCGTTAATCAGGGATACATCCAGGCGTACGCGTATCGAGACGCGCGCGGCGTCGTCGTTGATGCAGACGGGGTGGTTGACCAGAACGGCAGACCGGCAGCCGATGTCCAGGGAGAGGCCGGCCACCAGTACTTCTTCGACGGCCAGCCCGTTACGCAGGAATATGGCAAGATGGGCAAGAGTCTCAAGAACGCTGTCAGCCCCGACGAAATATCGGCGGAATTCGGCTGCGACACGTTCAGGCTCTATGAGATGTACCTGGGTCCACTGGAAGCCTCGAAGCCTTGGAGCACACGTGACATAATCGGTGTGCACCGTTTTCTGCGGCGCGTCTGGCGCAACCTGGTTGCGGAGGACGGGAATTCGACGCGGATCTCGCAGGATGAGCCGAACGAGATGCTTCGCCGTGCCCTGAGCCGGACAGTCAAGCGTGTCACGGACGACCTCGAGCGACTGAGTTTCAACACAGCCATTGCGGCGCTGATCGAGCTCAATTCGGAGTTCGTAGGAATGGATCGAATTCCTCGATCGGCGGCGGAGACCTTTGTCCTGCTGCTCGCGCCGCTTGCGCCCCATCTGGCCGAAGAGCTATGGCAGCGACTCGGTCACGACGAGACACTGGCCTACGAGACCTGGCCGACCTACGACCCGGCGCTGCTTGTCGAGGAGATGCTCACTGTTGCCGTGCAGGTCAACGGAAAGGTGAGAGGCTCGGTGACCGTCCCGGCCGATGCCGACAAGTCTGCAGTGCTTGCAGCCGCCCGGACGGATGCGAACGTGGCTCGCCACATCGAGGGCAAGAACGTTCAAAGGGAAATCTACGTGCCGGGCAAGATCGTGAACCTTGTGGTGGGCTGATGATGATCCGATCGAGGGTGTGTGATGAAACCAGTTGACGTAGTTGCCATAGGCGCCCATCCCGACGACGTCGAGTTGTGGGCCGGCGGTACGATTTGCTCGTTGACCGCGCGCGGCCACCGTGTGACCATCATCGACCTGACCGAAGGCGAGCTCGGATCCCGCGGGACCGTCGAGACGCGTCGCGAGGAAGCGGCGAACGCGGCCGAGATTCTGGGTGTTACGGAAAGGGCGAACCTCTGTCTGCCAGACGGAGACATTCGGGACACCGCCGAAAATCGACTTCGGCTCATTAAACTGTTGAGGGGATTTGCGCCGAAGGTCGTTCTCGTCGGGGCCCCGGAATGCAGGCACCCCGACCACACGGCGGCAACCGCACTGTCAATCTCTGCGATCTACTTCGCCGGACTCAGAAGGATTGAGACTACGGGGGTTGACGGCGCCGGGCAGCTGCCCCATCGCCCCGACCACGTCTTGCACTACATGCAGGCCATACCTTTCACGCCCACGTTCTCCGTGGACGTTTCCGAGTACTGGGACCAGCGACTTCGCGCGATGCGCGCCTTCCGGACCCAGTTCTTTCATCCCGATAACGAGCCAGGGTCCGGCGAACCTGAGACGTATGTATCAAACCCCGCGTTCTTCGAATGGATGGAAGCGCGCGCAAAAAGCTTCGGCTATCCCGTGGGTGCGAAGTTCGCGGAGCCGTTCCTGTACCGCAACGGCCCTGTGGGTGTTGACGATCTGATGACCGTTCTCTCGAAGGCTCGCGACTTCAAGTAAGTGGGCGGCTACTCGCCGGATTCGAGGACGTAGCTCACGAACTCCTCTGCGGTGTTGAACGGCTGACCGTTCGGGACAACGACGGCCGCCACGGCGTTCATGAGATGGTCTGCCCGGTCCGGAACGGTATCCCTCAGTCGACTACGCAGGTTCGCGAACAGCCCCTGAGCCGCGTCAGAATCACCATCTCCCAGGATCACGATGATCCGCTCCACAACCGGGTCGGCAAACAAGGAGTCCTCCCTGCCGAGCACGGTCTGCAGCGTCTGAATGATCGTCCGGAAGTCCTCCGAGCCATTGCCGTCGTGCGGCTCGTCCGTGCGCATCGCCACGAGCACGAAAGATGTCTCTGACGCCTCGAAGTCGTCGTAGTACAGTTGGAGCTCTTCGGTGAATCGGCTGCGGTCCAGGAACACCACCTCCTCGTCGTGAGACTCCGACACCATCTCGGGTTCCACCGAGAACTCGAAAGCGTGCGCATCGTCGCGGCCATCGGCCTCGACTGTCAAAGCCCCGTCTTCCGCCGTCGACTCCTCGTCGTCGGACTCTGCGAGCTCCGGTTCTGGGGTCGGAGAAGGTTCAGGCAAGATCTCTTCACGTTCCATCCGCCCGACATCGGCATCCCGGGCCGGGACTGCATGCCGCAACGTTTCAAGCGACAAGAGGACGTTGTCCGCTTTCGCAACAAGCTGCTCCACGTTCCAGTAAAGGTCGACTCGCCGAGTCAAATGGCCGATCTGCGGAATAAGCGAGATCGTTCGCTGCGAGAATCCGTCCACGCACTTCGCGTGAACATGCATGCAGCCCGTCATGAGCGCGCTCACGTAGTCGACGATGCGTCGAGACGAATCGTTCGCAGGCTCCGGCATTCCGAGGAGAAGAGTCGCCGGTATATGCTCGAGCTCGGTTATCAGCCGGGCGAAGGCGGTCCTGAACCGATCGAAGGATGTAAAGCGAGCGAAAGGACTGAAATCGTCGACGATCACCCGTTCTGCCTTCGAGTCGATTATCAGGCTTGCAAGGGCCTTGAGTGACGCCTCCAGCGAATCATCGTCTCGATCGATCAACTCGAGCTCCACGGGCGTTCGGCTGACCCGCAGAATACCGCTGCGGACAGCCTCTGGCAGATCGAAGCCGAGCGACGCCGCCTGAATGGCAAGGTCGGTCGTCCGAAGCCGCGAGATCAGTAGCGACGTGTCAAGCGACCGTGTTCCTTCGGACACGAAAAGCGTGGTCAGTAGGCTGCGGCCGGCGGCGGTGGTGCCGTACGCCAGATAGCGACCGCCCCTGAAGAGTCCACCCCAGGACTGATCGACCGCATCGATTCCGGACAGCGTCCTCGGGGCAAGTTTTGAAGTGTCGTCCATCTGCTTTTCCGCGCACGTCGTTAGAGCTGCGGAACCCTATTGAACAAATCCTGTGCCGCCGTGCGGAGTTCCACTGCTTTCCCGCCCTGGGACACGCAGTACGCCGGTTCGAGGGCTCCTGAAGGGGCCGGGCGGCCCGGTGGTGCCGGAAGCGAGACGGCCCTGTATCAAGCGAAATCCCCTAATGAGACCCTGGCGGTGGGTGCTGACGGCGGATCGGCTATTTGGTTCTCTTCTCAGCGTTCATGGCGGATGAAGCCATGGAGAGGACCTCGCGGGCATCGGGATTACTTGCGAGGTAGCGGGCCACCTCCCGACGTTGTTCGTCGCCGAGCGTACCCGCAAGGTAGGACGCAAGCAGCTCTTCCTCGACGGGGAGGCCGTCTCCTGAGGGCCGGCGGCGCTCCTCGGCTTTCGCTGGTCGCGGTCTCTTGTGTCTGGCGGCCAAAACGGATCAGCTGGCGGTGCGTCTGGCACACCGCAGATTTCGTGCGGAAGACGACTATATTAACGTCGAAAAGCTCAAAATCGGGTGTCCTGGGTGTGAGGGTCCCAGCTCCGAGCCGCCC
This sequence comes from Rhodothermales bacterium, assembly GCA_041580055.1. Classification (GTDB taxonomy): domain Bacteria; phylum Bacteroidota; class Rhodothermia; order Rhodothermales; family JABDKH01; genus JABDKH01. The sequence goes on from JBFGEP010000029.1 coordinate 6,607, forward strand.
AGCCCCGAGCCGCCCGAATAGAATTCGCCAGATGGACGCGGACCTGAAGTCAATCCAGCAAGCCCGACAGCTCGTCGCGCGAGCCCGCGAGGCGCAGCGCGTCTACGCGGGATTCACGCAAGACAAAGTGGATCGTATCGTCGCGGCCATGGCAGACGCCGGCGCGGCGGCAGCGGAGCCGCTGGCACGGATTGCATTCGAGGAGACAGGCTTCGGCCGAGTCGAGAGCAAGGTACAGAAGAATCTGTTCGCGACGAGGACGCTGCACGAGCGCATGCAGGGCATGCGCACGGCCGGAATTGTCAACAGACCGGAGGATGGCTCAATCTGGGAGATTGCGACGCCGATGGGTGTCGTCGCAGCGTTGATTCCCTCGACGAATCCGACGTCCACGGCCATGTACAAGGCCATCATCTCGGCCAAGGCGCGGTGCGGAATCGTGATGAGCCCGCACCCGCGGGCGATCAGCAGCACCGTTCGTGCACTCGATGTCGTAGCCCGGGCCGGATACGAGGAGGGAGCTCCCGACGGCCTGTTCGGGTGCCTGGAGGAGGTATCCATTCCGGGAACGAACGAGCTCCTTGAGCACGAACACACGGACGTGATCCTGGCAACCGGCGGCACGGCAATGGTTCGCGCCGCCTACTCGAAGGGCAAGCCGGCATACGGCGTGGGTCCCGGCAACGTACCCGTTTACGTGGACCGGTCGGCGGACGTCGCCAAGGCCGCCGCGGACATCGTGTACGGTGCCTCATTTGACTGGGGAACGCTCTGCTCGACGGAGAGAAGTGTCGTTGCCGATACGCCGATTCGACAACCCCTATTGGAGGCCCTTCAATCAGAGGGGGGCTACGTACTCAGTGACAGCGAGAAGCAGAAGCTCCGCGAGATCCTGTTTGTGGGAGGCAAGCTGAATGTCGAGCAGGTAGGGAAGTCGCCGGCGTCCATCGGCGCGCTGGCGGGGTTTATGGTGCCCCGAGACGCCCGCGCCCTCATTGCCGAAGTGACGACAGTCGGCCGCGGAGAGCCACTCTCGACCGAGACGCTGTCGCCCATCCTCACGTTCTACGCCGCGGACGGCTGGGAGGCCGGATGTGACCGCTGCATCGAGGTCCTCGACTTCGGGGGAATGGGCCATACTCTTGGCTTGCACTGCGCTAACGAGAAGATCATCGAAGCCTTTGCACTCGAAAAGCCCGCAATGCGGATCGTTGTCAACACGGTGGCTGCTCTCGGCTCCGTCGGCTATACGAATCGGCTCTTTCCGGCCATGACGCTCGGACCGGGAACACTGGGTGGTTCCATCACCAGCGACAACATCTCACCGCTGCACCTCCTCAATTTCAAACGACTGGCGTTCGAGACGTATCCGATCAACCACGGATCATCCGGTCCCCGAGGGCACGCCGGTACGGCGGCCAGGCCTTCAGCGAGGCCGCGCGGGTCCTGGATCGAAGAAATCGAGCAGCGATTGCGAGAGCGAGCAGGAAACCGTCCGCTGCCAGCCGGACGATCGGCGGAGCGCCTCTCCGACGGGCTGCAGGTGAGAGGGGATTCGGAGACTCAGACTGCTCTGGACGAGTCCCGGATTGCTGAGCTTATCAAGCGCTTCAAGAAGTGATTGGTGCGCTGAGCCCGGATTGACTGGCGAACGAGCACCGGCCTATATTCGCAGTCTGGCGCAACGAGAAACGAGAAGGGGGATGGCATCGACGAGCGACTTTCGTAATGGTCTGACGCTGGTCTGGAACGACGACCTCTGGACAATCACGGAGTTCCTGCACGTCAAGCCGGGCAAGGGCGGGGCCTTTGTCCGGACCAAGCTGAAGAATGTGAAGACCGGTCGCGTAGTGGACAACACATTTCGAGCGGGTGAAAAGGTGGATACCGCGCGAATCGAGAGACGACCTCACCAGTTTCTCTACGAAGATGATCTCGGCCTTCATTTTATGAATACCGAGACCTACGAACAGGTTCAACTTCCGTCTGAGAGTGTCTCAGGTCGCGAGTTCATCAAAGAGGGAGGCACCATCGACATTCTGGTCCATGCCGAAACTGAGCAGCCCCTCACGACGGAGATTCCGAAGTCCGTGGATCTCTCCGTTGCGGAGACCGAGCCCGGAATGCGCGGTGATACGGCAACGGCGGCCACGAAACCGGCAAGACTCGAGAGCGGAGCGACGGTCAACGTCCCGCTGTTCATAAACGAAGGGGACGTCATCCGCGTGAACACAGACACCGGCGGCTACATTACGCGGGTGTCATCGAAATAGGGAGCCCCGGCCCCCGACGTAAACCAGGCAGAACACATGGACCTTGACCGCATTCGAGAACTCCTGCAAGTCGTTGCCGAAAGCGACGTTGCCGAGGTCGAGATCGAAGAGGGAGGACTGAAGCTTGTCGTCCGTAAGGACAGCCCGACGGTGATGCTGCAACCGGCCATGCCGTACATGCCCACCCCCTACGGTCTGCCTCAGGCGTACCCTCCGCCTCCCGTCGACTACGGCGCCGCCGCTCCAGCGCCGGGACCCGCGCCGGCAGCCGGGGGCAATCCGGAACCTCAGGGGGAGGCGGTGGCCTCCAACGTGGTCGAAGTCAAGGCGCCGATTGTCGGTACGTTCTATCGTTCGCCGTCACCAGAGGCAGATCCGTTCGTGCAGGTTGGCGATGCGGTCAGTGCAGGCGACGTTCTCTGCATCATCGAAGCCATGAAGCTCATGAACGAGATCGAGGCGGAAGAGTCGGGTGTGATCCGCAGGATCCTCGTCGAAAACGCGCAGGCGGTAGAGTTCGACCAGCCGCTGTTCGAGATGGAGCCGAGCTAGCCCGTCTCAATGACCGGCGAGTCTACTCTGAAGGCCCGCCCAGCTGAATCGGCATGAAGAAGGTTCTAATCGCCAACCGGGGCGAAATCGCTCTTCGGATAATCCGAACCTGTCACGAGATGGGCCTGAAGACGGTCGCTGTTTACTCGACCGCCGACCGTGATTCGCTCCACGTGCGGTTTGCGGACGAAGCTGTATGCATCGGCGCACCCCCGTCGCGAGAAAGCTACCTTCGCGTCGACAGGATCATCTCGGCGGCGGAGGTGACGGGTGCGGACGCAATCCATCCGGGGTACGGGTTCCTGGCGGAGAACGCCGACTTCAGCGCGATCTGCGTAGATCACGGGATCAAGTTCATTGGTCCGTCGCCCGAGACGATTCAGATGATGGGCAACAAGAGCCTCGCGAAGAAAACGATGCGCGACGCCGGTGTGCCCGTCGTACCCGGGTCGGACGGGGTGGTGGAGAATCCGAAGCGCGGCCTCGCGCTCGCGGCGGATATCGGCTATCCGGTGATAGTCAAGGCGCGGTCGGGTGGCGGAGGCAGGGGCATGCGCATTGTCAGGGAAGAGAGCGACTTCGCCTCCCAGTTTGCCATGGCGGCGAGTGAGGCCGAAGCGGCCTTCGGCGATGCCGGTGTCTACATTGAAAAGTACCTCGACTCACCGAGACACATCGAATTTCAGGTGCTCGGCGACGGTCGTGGTGGCGTAAAGCACTTCGGCGAGCGCGAATGCTCCATCCAGAGGCGGAATCAGAAGCTGCTGGAAGAGTCACCGTCCCCGGTGGTCGGCGACGACCTTCGAGAACGAATGGGTCGCGCGGCAGTCGACGGCTCGCGCGCGGTCAACTACGAGGGCGCCGGCACCGTCGAGTTTCTACTTGACGCCAACGGAAACTTCTACTTCATGGAGATGAACACGCGTATCCAGGTCGAGCACCCGGTAACGGAGGAGGTGGCGGACTGCGACCTGGTTCAGTTCCAGATCCTGGTGGCGATGGGCGAAAACGTGACGAACCGCCCAGCGGTGATGGAAGGACACGCGATCGAGTGCCGCATCAACGCCGAGGATCCATTCCGCAATTTCGCTCCCTCTCCTGGCATGATCTCGACGTTCCACCCGCCCGGCGGACACGGTGTCCGCGTCGACACGCACGCTTACGCGGGCTACGTCATCCCGCCGTACTACGACTCGATGATCGCCAAGCTGATCGTTCGCGCCAAGACGAGAGACCTCGCGATCAACAAGATGGTGCGCGCACTGGACGAGTTCGTGATTGAAGGAATAAAGACGACAATTCCGTTCCACAGCCAGCTCCTTCGAAACGCCGCATTCAGAGCCGGCGATTTTGACACAAAGTTCCTTGAGACGTTCAAGCTGGAGCCCGCCGCGTAGGTAGATAATCCCACGACCCGTTGTTATCATCGAAAACCGGTGCGACCCGTGCCGGCTTCCCAGTTCTTCACGTCCACGGACACGCGCGATGACCTTTCCAGAAGATCTTGTCTATACCAGAGATCACGAGTGGCTTCGAGTTGAGGACGACGGCAGGACCGCGTCGGTCGGTATCACTGACTTCGCTCAGTCGGAGCTCGGCGATATCGTGTTCATCGAACTGGAACCCGTCGGTACGGAGCTGGAGAGCGAGTCAATATTCGGCACGGTGGAGGCCGTCAAGACGGTCTCGGAGCTGTTCGCGCCGGTGGCCGGCACGCTGGTCGAGGTGAACGACGATCTCGACGCAAACCCCGAGCTCGTGAACGAGGACCCCTACGGCCGAGGTTGGATGGTCAAGATTGAAATGAAGGACGCGGCTGACATGGATGCTCTGCTGTCGGCCGACAAGTACAGCGAGATGGTGGCCGAGTGAGCCTGTTGCCTCGTGGCTCGGTGGAAGCGCGTGATGCACGAAAGGATCGTCATTCTGGACTTCGGCTCGCAGTACACTCAGCTGATCGCCCGCAGGGTCCGAGAAAACGGCGTCTATTCTGAAATATATCCGTGCACGGTGGACGTCACGGAGATCTCAAGGCTGGGCCCGAACGGGATCATTCTTTCGGGCGGCCCCTCGTCGGTGTACGATGACGACGCCCCGCAGCTGAACCCGTCGTTTCTGTCGCTGAGAAACGGCGCCGACCGACCGGTGCCGGTGCTGGGGATCTGCTACGGTCTGCAGGCGATAGCATTTAACCATGGCGGCGACGTTGATCGAGCTCACAGACGAGAGTTCGGGCGCGCCACTCTGTTGGTTGACGACGACTCCGACCTCTTTGCCGGCGTACCTTCGGCGAGCTCGGTTTGGATGAGCCATGGGGACCACCTTACGTCGCTGCCGGACGGATTCGAGGTGATTGGTCACACAGGCAACGCGCCGGTGGCGGCCGTCCGAAATCGCGCCCGCGGCATCTACGGGGTGCAGTTCCATCCCGAGGTGATTCACACAGACGAAGGCACGACCATCCTGCGGAACTTCGTGCGGGGCATCTGCCAGTGTCAGGGTGACTGGACGCCCGCCTCCTTTGTTGAGGAAAAAACGGCCGAGATTCGCGAGGTGGTCGGGGATGACGACGTTATTCTGGGGCTCTCGGGAGGCGTCGACTCATCCGTTGCTGCCGTGCTGCTCCACCGCGCGCTCGGGGAGCAGCTTACGTGCATTTTCGTGAACAACGGCCTGCTGCGGATGGGAGAGTGGGAGCAGGTGCAGCGCACGTTTCGCGAGAACTTCCATGTCGAGCTTCTGGCCGTGGATGCGTCGGCCACGTTTTTGGAACGACTCCGCGGAGTGGAGGACCCGGAACGAAAACGGGTGATCATCGGAAACACCTTCGTCGAGGTCTTCGAGGAGGCCACCGCGAAAGTCGAAAGCAGCCGGGATCGAAAGCCGAGATACCTGGCCCAGGGAACGCTCTATCCGGACGTGATCGAGAGTGTGTCGTTCAAGGGCCCGTCCGCCACGATCAAGACCCACCACAACGTTGGCGGCCTGCCGGACGAACACGGCTTTGAGCTGCTGGAGCCCTTCCGTGAGTTGTTCAAGGATGAAGTTCGGACGATCGGCAGGCTGCTTGGGATACCCGAGGACATAGTTGGCCGACATCCGTTTCCCGGGCCCGGTCTGGCGGTCCGCATCCTGGGTCCCGTCGAACCGGACAGCCTCGAGCTCCTCCGGCGCGCGGATGCCATCTATATTGAAGAACTCCACAACCACGACCTATACGATCAGGTCTGGCAGGCTTTTGCCGTCCTTCTGCCGGTCCGGTCGGTGGGCGTCATGGGCGACGAACGGACGTATGAGAACGTCTGTGCCCTGCGCGCAGTAACGAGCGTCGATGGGATGACCGCAGACTGGGCAAAGTTGCCGCTGGACTTTCTTGCTCATGTTTCGAACCGTATCGTAAACGAGATCAGAGGCATCAACCGCGTCGTGTACGATATCAGTTCAAAACCACCGGCCACTATCGAATGGGAATAGCAGAGAAACCACGATGCCGACGGGGTGGCGCGTGGATATCGGTCGTCGCTGTCTTTGCGTTTCTGACTGCTGCGGCCGTCGGTCAGACCTCCGAGCTCTACGACGAGGAGGCTGAGTTCTACTTCGCGGAAGGGCTGGAGCTCTTTGAGCAGGGTTTCTATGGAAGCGCCGTCGGCCGATTCGAGAGAGTTTATGCCGACTACCCACTCAACCGGAAGACGACGGCCGCCTGGCTCATGGCAGGCAAGTCACTGTATCGCCGTGGGGAGTACCAGCGAGCAGTCAACATTCTGAATCAGTTCGTCCGGGAGTTTCCGAACAGCGGCTACATCGCCGACGCCGAAAGGACGAGGCGCTTCGCGATCGAGAGCCTGACGGCCGAGCAGAGACGGGGACGGCTGGTCAAGCTTGGAATCCTGCTGCCGACGGATGCCGAGTCGCTTGAGCTGACGCAGTCGATGTTCAACGGGATCC